>RKRO01000476.1 GCA_007571355.1 Candidatus Poribacteria bacterium
ACGCATTTAATTTGGCATTGGAACGAGACAACTTGTTCCAAAGTATAGGAAATCTAACGCTCGTCACAGGAAAACTCAATGCTAAATTAGGAAACCGTACGTTTTCTGAGAAAAAGAAGGCTTTAAGCAAGCATTCAAGGTTAGAATTGAATAAGGGAATTTGTGGGTTTGATGCGTGGGATGTCAATGAAATTCATACAAGATCTCAAAGATTAATGGCTGATTTTTATGAAATATGGCCATCTTTAGACTGGTTTGCGAAAAATATAATGTAATGCCAATTTGGCGGACTGGCTCATAAGGCACAAAAAGCACTCATAGCGACAGGCAAGGTATTCTGTTATCCAAAATCCTCCTTGACAATTCAATTCATAGTGAAGTATAATTGAGAAAATACATTTACAGGAAATTGGAACGCAATTATACTTATGAATCGAATCGACAAAAAATTTCAAGAGCTCCGAGACCAAGGTGCTACGGCATTTATGCCCTACGTCTGTGCTGGCGATCCAACCCCGGAACTCACGCCCAAACTTTTCCGCGCACTTGAGGCAGCAGGCGCAGACCTCATCGAGCTCGGTGTGCCATTTTCTGACCCCATTGCAGACGGACCCACCATTCAACGCGCAAGCGAGCGCGCACTCACACATCATATCTCACTCCAGCAGATTCTGGAAATCGCGACAGCCCTCCGTAGAGAGACAGACACCCCGATTGCTCTCATGAGTTACTACAATCCAATCTTTCGGATGGGGGAGGAGGCGTTTTGTAAGGCAGCGGCTGCCGCAGGTATTGATGGGCTCATCGTGCCAGACCTACCACCAGAGCAGGCACAACCCCTACTTGAGAGCGCCCCACAATATAACCTCGCCACGATCTTTCTCGTCGCGCCGACAAGTCCACCGGAACGGATGGAGTTAATCGCATCGGTCAGCACCGGATTTATCTATTGCGTCTCCGTGACGGGTGTGACAGGTGCGCGTACAATGCTGTCAGATGAGGTCGCACCGATGATCACAGAACTGCGAAAGCACACTGACAAACCGATTAGTGTCGGCTTTGGTATATCGACACCTAAACAGGCGACGCAAGTTGCACAAGTTGCTGATGGAGCAATTGTCGCAAGTGCTATCATCAATGTTTACGAGAAACATATCGGCGACGAGGGAAAATTGCTCACCGCGGTGAAACAATTTGCATCCAATTTGGCTGAGGGGGTAAAGTTGTAAAGAATCACCCGGATCTAACAGATGGAGGATTCTATTGTAATGGCTTATAGCAATTTCACCTTAGAAACAGTCACGGAAACATTTCAACTCGAACTGTTTCAGTCCGCAGGCATCTTTTCCGAAACAGAGCAGGTTGAACCGAGTTCGGAACTCATCAAGGCGTTGGCAAAGAAGGTCCCGTTAGCGGTTGCGATAGGTACAGAAAAGGCGAAGTCAGAGATGATAGTCGCCGATGTCCTCATTGAACTCAGAGAGCACTTTGATCATCGTATTAGTCTTTTTTCGGGGATTGATTTTAATGTCGATACTGAAAACGACTTGACAAGTGTGTGTGATTTTTTGGTAAGTTTATCTCCAAACCAGTACTATTTGGAGTCCCCTGTTATTATCCTTGTTGAAGCCAAGAAAGACGACCTCATAACAGGCCTCGGGCAGTGTGTGGCGGAGATGATCGCCGCGCAACGCTTTAATGCGGAAAAAGAGAACGACATTCCACGTGTTTATGGTGCCACGACAACAGGGACGAATTGGCTCTTCCTTAAATTGGAAGGGAAGCACCTCTACATTGACATGGAAATTTATATGCTTGAGCGATGTGACAAAATTCTCGGTATCCTCGCCAGTATGGTCTCACAAAAAGTCTAATATCCGCTACATCCCGCGCCTGATACCGAATTCCGCTTCAAACGCCGCCCAAATATCCTCTGGAATATTTGCAGTTGCTGCTTCGTACCCGTCTTCCACTTGTGCTTTATCCGCGGGTCCAAACATAACAACGCCCTCTATCGGTGCAGCAAGGCAAAACTGCATCGCCAGATGCCGAATATTGACATCACGTTCCTGACACCACCTCCACATTGCATGAGCCTTCGGTTCAGCATTTGGGTTGCGACGGCGTTCCTCTTCAACGCTCGGTTCTGCACCTGTCAAACTCCCCATACCTAATGGACTCGCGAGGATAATGCCGACATCGTGCTGGCGCGCCAACGGCAACGTCGTCTCTGCCACGGATTGCGATAATAGTGTATAATCTAAAAAGGTGAGGATAATGTCAATATGTTTTGTTTCGATCAATTCTTTGTGGAATTCATGGGAACGGACACCCGCACCGATATGTCGAATAGAGCCCTCTGCTTTCATTTCTAAGAGCGTATCTAACGCTTGCCCCGGTGCCAATACGCTCTCCATATCGATCGGATCGTGAATAAGCACGGCATCAAGGTAATCCGTGCGGAGGTCTTTAAGGCTATTGGTGACACTCCAGCGTGTGCTTTCTGCGGAGAAATCTTTTCGTCGTTCTGGGTGTGTACCTACCTTTGCTTGTAGGTAGATCTTTTCTCTCAATCCATCGGAGAGTGCTTCTCCCCAGAGATGTTCGGCGTGTCCGGGATAGGTATCGATGTAGTTAATGCCGAGTTCTATACCGCGTCGGATTGCACTGATGACTTCAGCATCCGATTTTCGCCACAGCCACGCTGCGCCAAGTGCCAGCGCGTTTGGACGCATCTCAGTCCGTCCCATCCGTCGGGTTTCTAATTTTGAGTGCATAATCGTCCTCTGGATTATGGCACAACGGCGTGTGCCTATGCCTTTGCCATGGATTGCCTGAGTTTATGCGTAGATTCGGCAAGCGATTCCTGTAGATAGGGATAGGGAAAACCACCCCACCTGTCAGGGGGCGGTTCGTGTGCCTGTGCAATTTTTAGGCTTACAAATACCGGCCCCGTTTCATGCCAGATGCTCGGAAGTTCGGCTGCAAATTTTTCGGCATTATCAAACTCGTAAACTTTTTCAAAACCTGCACCTTTAGCAATCGTCGTCCAACTGAAACGGGTATTGCCATCAGGCACAGGTTGATTGCCGGTGACCTCATAGGAACCGTTATCACAGACGAAAAGGAGGTAATTCGCTGGTGGTGTATTCAGAGCAGTGATCGTCGCTAATGTGCCTAAACACATCAACATACTGCCATCGCCGTTAAGCACAACGACCCTCTTATCTGGTTTTGCGAGTGCGATACCGAGTGCGAAATCGGCGGCGTGCCCCATCGCACTCCCGACGGATGCGAAGTCCAGCGGGTGTGTCGATATTTTCCCCCACGGCACGCTGCATCCCATCGTTGTAACAACGATCTCGTCCGTACGCTGGTCCGCAATAAGTTGTAGACACTCCTCCTTGATAAGCATAGCTTTCTCCAATAATTGACTTGATGCTATTTCTCTTCAGGCGGTAAAAACTTGATGACGGGTGGTGTCGTCAATGCCGTTGTTGTAATTTGGACGTAGTCCGCGAATTCCGTTTCGGTCTCAAATCCGTCAATCCCGCTCCCCCAGATCGCGAACGTACGGTAGTTGAGTCTACCATCGGCATCGGGTGTTAAAATAACGGGTAAGACCCGTTTTTCAGAAGCGTCAGGGTCGATAAACGCTACCTCGTGCTGAATGGGGACGAGGAGCGCAATACCGAGTGTGTCTATCCCCCTTGGGTCTGTTCCCCAACTCCATATCCACCCCTGTTCTCTGTCGACGCTATTCGTATCCTGCAGATTCGGGATACCTGTGGCAATAGCGTAATTCGTAGGTAGATTCCCGTCGATATGGACGTGATGTTCTACCCAAGGGTTTTCTCCATAGATGAAGGTCGTTGACGTTAACTGTCTCGTTTCACCGTTGAAATTCCACTCGGGTATAATTCTTTGAACAACAGACCGAATTGCCCCGTTTGCGAGGATCCGGATATAGTCTCCCTCTGTTGGTAGCGGAGTCATCGTTTCTGTTGTCTTATCCCAGAGAGCTATTCCGCCGCAGCCTATTAAATTTTCAACGGTGTTCAGTGGGACCATGTTGGGGGTTTCTGGGTTAAGGAGCGCATTTAGTGATAAACCCATGGATTGGACGACATCCAACTGTGGCCCTGTAACAGTTGGATGTCCGAGACCCGAAACTGCACTGCCATGCGATTTACGGATAAAGTAGGTCTCTTGATTTTCAAGATCACGTAATATCCACTGTTGCTGCGGTTTTGCTACCTCTATTTGAACTTGCTGGGAGAGTGTTATGCCGTTACTGACAAAATGATTTCTGAGTTCAGGTGAAAGCGGTCTCTGGGGATCTAATTCATATTCAAACATTGTGTCCATACTGAAAAGTTCCACCCGTTTTTTGCCGTATGCGCGAAATGCCCCGTTCGGTTTCAGGGTATAGGCTATCAAATTGGATTCCATTGCCGCGACAACGTTCAGTTCCGGAAAGATAGCCGCCCGCGTCTGCTTGTTGATGTCGAGTGTTAAAGTCGCTCTAACACTCGGATCGTAAAGAATAGAAACCTCTTTCGTTTCGCCATCGCCTAAGTTCAGTAGGAAACAGAGTTGATCGAGTTCTCCATCGTTGTCCAGATCGTCTGCTTGTGCCGGTATCATCACTTCCCGCGGGGCTTTCCCTGTAACAACGGAATACGCTTTAAAGGAAAAATCGGGATTGACGTTTCGGAGTTCGGTTCCGGTCAGCACAATCGGCACATTTTTTCGAGCGATGGGTAATGTGTTTTGGATGGAGAGGCGGATCTTGCTAATGTTCTGATTACCGCCCGGCATTGTACACGAACTCAGCATCAATAGACACCCAAGAGTAAACGATAGACAGATTGATAAAACAGTCTTCACTATCCACCGCTGCTTATAATTTTGCGTATGTGTAGTTTCCATTTTTTTTCCCTTGTTTCTTAGAGATCGGGTAGCACTTCAAGCAGACGATCAATTTCGGATACCGTATTATAGAAATGCGGCGAGACTCTGACACCGCTGCCACGTTCTGCGGTAATGATGTTTTTGGCATAAAGCATCTCATAGAGTTCGGTAGGTGTGTGCTGTGCACTCCCAAAGATAACAATCCCTGCGCGTTCTGTGTCCTTTTTCGGCGTGATAACACGATAGCCTTTCGCCCCTAATCCAGCGATTAATTGTGCCGTGAGTCCCAAAATGCGTGTCTCAATAACGCGGATACCGATGTCTTGAAGTAAGCTGATCGCTGCTTTAAGTCCATATAACCCGACGCTGTTATAAGATCCTTCCTCGAAACGGGTCGCGTCCGGTCTCTGCGTTAAGTCGTAATTGAGAAAATCGCGAGGATTTACAACACTTGCCCAACCGATATTGGTGTTGATCAACTGTTCTCGTCTCTCGTCGGCACAATAGAAGATCGCAGCACCTTCCGGTGCTAATAGCCATTTATGTCCATCGGCGGCAAGAATATCAACGTTACAAGATTTCACATCCACTTCGACCGCGCCGAGTCCTTGAATTGCGTCCACAACGAACCAAATATCGCGTTCTCGGCACAGTTCGCCGAGTGCCGCAATGTCGTTTCGGAAGCCGGAGGCGAATTCCACATGGCTGATCGTTAAGACACGTGTACGCTCGTCAATCGCAGATGCAATATCCTCAACATAGATGCGTCCGTCCCGTTCTGGCACCATGCGCGTATCAACACCGTAGCGTTCCTTCAAACTCCACCAGGGATAGATATTTGCAGGAAATTCAACCGCTGTTGTAACGACATTGTCTCCTGCTTTCCAGTCGATACCGTTCGCTGCGATGAGAATGCCTTGGGTCGTATTCTTCATAAAGGCGATTTCAGTGACATCGGCGTTGATGAACTGTGCCGCTGCGAAACGACACGCCTCCGCTGTTTCTGCCCAATCGTCGGCGTAGACAGCACCGTGAAAAGTCGCGTTTTCAATGAACCCAGCCATCGCCTCTTGCACACGTCGCGATAACGGGGCAACACCGGCATGATTCATGTAAATGTAAGTTTCAGTGACCGGAAATTCGTTCCGCCACTTTTGCCAAATTTTAGGTTTCGGGGAACTATTCACGACATGTTCCTTCGTTGTTAACCCTTAAGATTGTTTTAATCGTGTAATCCTTGACGTGTTTCGCATTCGCAAACGCGATGAGTTCACCAAACATACCCATGCAAAATACCAGTATACCAACAGTGATAAGAATCGGAGTCAAATTGGGTGCTATAGTGCGCAACATTTCTAACGGAAAAGCGTCCATCTGCAGAATTAAAAAGAGCCCGCCGAGTACCAGTGACATCACGCCGATGGGACCCAAAAAACGCATAGGTCTCCGTCGACATCCGAAGACGAAAAAGTGCGCGAGTTTTCCCGACACAGCTAATGTCTGGTTCGCCTGTTGAATTTTGTTTTCTGTCAATCCGCCAAGAATAAGTAAAGCTATTGCTAAACCGACGCAGCTGAATGCTGCGACGTTAGCATTAAGAAATAAAATGCGACCTAAAACGAAAAAAGGGAGGCTTAGAACCGCGGCAGCACGAAACGCCCTCTGCTTCGAGTTGAATAGGACATTTGACAACCGATGCCACAGACTTCCGAGGTTTTGAGGTTTCGAGGACGCTGTGAAAACCGATATTATAAACTTGAACGCAATAATATCCAACATAACACGCCATATCCGCCCAAGTCCATACTTGCTTTTGCCAAAACGTCGTGGATGATGTGAGACAATGATTTCAGCGATACGCGCGCCGACTATCGTCGTCATTGCGGGAATAAAACGGTGCATCTCTCCATAGAGCGGCACCTGTTTAATGATCGATGCTCGGTAGGCTTTCAGTGAACATCCGTTATCGTGGATTGGAACACCTGTCACTTTACCGATGATCCAATTCGCGAGGATAGAAGGGACACGTCGTGTCAGGAATTTATCTTGCCTATCTTTTCGCCAACCACAGACCAAGTCATAACCTTCGTTGAGTTTTTCAAGGAGTCTCGGTATATCAACGGGATCGTTTTGCAAATCGCCGTCCATACTGACGATTCGTTCGCCGCGCGCGAATTCAAAACCTGCCGCCATTGCTGCTGTCTGTCCGGCATTCTTCTCAAATCGGATGACGACCAACTGTGGCTCCTCTTTACAGAGTTCCGAAAGCACATTGAACGTTTCATCTGCGCTTCCATCGTCTACGAATAGAACCTCGTAGGCATCGCCAATGGTCTGGCATACAGTTTGAATCTTTTCAAACAACAAACGGACGTTATCTTCTTCATTGTAAACCGGGACCACGATGGATAGCATCGGTTTTTGGTCCTTATGCTTTGCTATAATGTACCGACTCCTTTCGAGAGACTTGCGCAAGGCACGGACACCGCGCGTTATAACTTCTGATGATCCGCGGAGTCCAACAGAATTTGGTGTGCTTCAGTGAGCGAGTCGAAAGTCCCTGCATCGACCCATTTGCCGTGAATGAAACTGTATTCAAGTTCGTTCCGCTGAATATAGACATTATTGACAGCCGTTATTTCGTACTCCCCGCGTACTGAAGGTTCAACTGTACGGATAACGTCAAACACTGAGGCATCGTAAAAATAGACACCTACTACGGCGTAATCGCTTTTCGGATGCTCCGGTTTCTCCTCTATCGTAACGATACGGTTCCCGTTCAAGGTCGCCACGCCGTAACGTTCTGGGTCCGACACCTGTTTTAGTAATACACGTGCCCCGCGCTGTTGTGCTTGAAAATCGTTAACAGCCTGTCGGATTGAGGTTTCAAAAATGTTGTCTCCTAACAAAACAACAATTCTGCTGCCTGCGGCGAAGCCTTCTGCTAATGCCAGCGCGTGCGCGATCCCTTTTGCTTCCTCCTGTACACGATAAGTGAATTCACACCCGAAGTCTCTTCCACCGCCGAGTGTGTTTACGAAATCGCCAACATACTCTGGATTTGTTACGATCAGAATATCGGTAATGCCTGCCGTTGTGAGTTGTTTGACACTGTGATAAATCATCGGTTCGTTACCGACCGGCAGGAGATGCTTACTCGTAACTTTGGTGAGCGGATACAAACGGGTCCCTAATCCTCCCGCAAGGATTATACCTTTGAGCATGATTTTTTAACTATGGGTCTCTGCTCTACTTTCCATTTTATTTTGAGCAGGTTTCTGGTTAATTCACGAATGGGGTTAAAGTTCCAGATATTTTTAATTTTCTGGTCCGCGCCCGGGGAAGGTGAGTTCAGCAACACCAGACTTATCCAAGTCACCCAGTCCGAGTTCAATCATGCGGTCATATTGTGCTTTCGTCGCCTGTGCAAGCGGTAGAGAGATGCCAGCGGTGTCTGCCAAGTCGAGTGCAATACCTGAGTCTTTAGAAGCGTGTGCAGCTGAGAAATAACACTCGTGATCGCGGATTTCCATGTCCTCTCCATCGGTTTCTAATACGCGCGAGTTGGCTCCAGTTTGCGCGAATACCTCTTGCAACATCGCCAGATCCAATCCGAGGGCTGCGCCCAATCCGAGACCTTCGGCGAGTCCGGCAGTGTTGATATTCATCACCATATTGACGAGTGCCTTGACCTGTGCTGCCTGTCCAGCTTCACCGATGTAACGGAGCGAAACGCTCATTGAATCCAGAATCGCGCGTGTTTTGTCGAATGTTTCCTTTTTACCACCGCACATCAGGTACAGCGTGCCTTCTCGTGCCTGTGTGATACTGCTTGCCATGCAGCCTTCAAGACTCTCTGCCCCGTTTTTCTCCGCAAGTTGTTCGACCTCCACGTGGACTTGTGGACTGATCGTCGCACAGTTGATGAAGACTTTACCTGACGCATCTTGGAGGAGACTATCATCTGCTTCGTCTGAAAAGATCGTGTGCATCGCCGCATCGTCCGTAACGACGGTGATGATGTAATCAGCAAGTGCTGTGACCTTCGCGAGTTCTACCGCTGCTGTCGCTCCTAATTCTGTTGCCAATTCCTGTGCGCGTTCGCTTGCGACATCGTATACAACGGTGACGTTAAACCCTTCATCATTGAGATGCCGTGCGATGTTCGCCCCCATTCTTCCTGCCCCTACAACACCGATTTTGTAATCAGCCCTATTTTGTGAATGTGACATACTTACCTCCTGGCTATGAC
>RKRO01000097.1 GCA_007571355.1 Candidatus Poribacteria bacterium
TCACAATAAACGGGATGGTGCAAGAGTCCGTAGGTGTAGTGGAAGATGTCCGACTTGGAGAGAGTGTCATCGCCGTAGTGGGTTCGGAACGCCGCTAATGCCCAATCCGTAATGTTTTCCTGTCGGTTTGTCCCATCCTCATCGTAGGTATAGAACGGAAAGCATTGATCTGATCCGATTAATCCAAGACACGGAATTATCTTTGTCATCAGCGGCGTAAAATTCCCCTTGTTTCCAATGCCGCTGACACAAATTGCAAGGTTTTCTGTTTCCGTTTCAGGTATAGGAAAAATCGATGGGAAAACATATACCCGCTCGGTCAGCATCCGCTCAAAATAGAGGTTTGATTTGGTAAATGGCCGGTAGAGGGATGCCCTTA
The DNA here is from genome assembly GCA_007571355.1 of Candidatus Poribacteria bacterium. Taxonomy (GTDB): domain Bacteria; phylum Poribacteria; class WGA-4E; order WGA-4E; family WGA-3G; genus WGA-3G. Next base: position 380 of record RKRO01000097.1, read on the forward strand.
CATTTTCTTGCGAAAAAGCAGCGGTTTTTCCACTTTTCAAATTGCCTTTTAAACCGGAACTCCACTTGATTTTTGTGTCATCAGATACCACAAAATCATCGACGTTTACCTCCTGACTTGTTTGTTGAGCCCATCGAGCAACTTCTGTGTTGTAGATTTCAATCATCCGCTGAACGTTCTGCGCAAGGGCGTTTTGATTGAAATTGTAGGTCCACGCATCACGGTTGGTTTTAACACCGGCACTATAGGTTTTGAAAATCACATCCGTCGCTGCACCTTTTCGTGCCTTCGCTGCCTTCGTTCCTATTGGGATAAACGTATCAAATTCGGCGTGGAGACCTTCCGTGAGCCATGTGTATCGCCTGTCAGGTGCTATCTGCTGCCAGTCAATATTTTGGTAATGTTGTTTTGAATCAAGGTAGTTATACTTTTCGTCCTTCCGCCAAAATTCATCTACTTGCGCGTGGAAAATTTTGACCGGTTTCGGATCTGTTCCCTTCACATCTTGCTTGATGAAAAGATTAATGCTCACACCGACCTGAATGCCAAAAACATTATGCGTTGTTCCAGACAACTTTGGATTCTGACGGACGTTTCCACCGAGATTTAGAATGTAAATTGCGTTGAAATCTTGGGCGAGGTGTTTCCGCATACCTTTAAATGCTATACCGTTCAAGAAACTGTTGTTTGTTACAAACGCAACAACCCCTTCCCTGCCAATGCGGTTTGATGCCCACAATATCGCTTTTACGTACGGATCTGAAAGGGCATTTTTGTTCGTTGCTTTGGAGTCTTGTGAATATGTCTCTTTTAGCCGCGCGTCCATTGTCTCATACTTCCGATTTTTATTGTTGTCGTTCTCATTCACCTGCCCCATGTTATAGGGGGGATTGCCAATAATGACAAACATATCCGCTGCCTTCTGTCTCTTAACCCGTTCTGTGTTTTCACGGGTGAAAAGTTCGCCTTGCTGCTGTTCCAGCAACTCAAATGTGTCTGCAAGTGCGATACCCTCAAACGGCAGATATGTTCCGGTGCGTTGGAAGTACTCCTGTTCAATGTTGAGACTGGCGATGTAATATGGCAACAGCATCACCTCATTGCAGTAGAGTTCGTGCCGGTATTTCTCTTCCAACGCTGTGCCTTGGATGTCCTGCATGAGCCGGACGATGAAGTTACCTGTCCCAACAAACGGATCGATGATATGCACGCCGGTATCCGATATCGACCGATCAAACTCGGTTTTAAGGATATGTGCAACGCTGTTCACCATGAAATCCACAATCGGTTGAGGCGTATAGACGATGCCGTGTGTATCTGCAACATCTTCGGAGAACCCTTGAAAAAACTGCTCATAAAAGGTGTTGAGGAAATGCTGTTTCTGTGAGAAGTCTTTACAGAGCGTCGCTGCCTGCTCGATAGCGATGTAGAACCGATCCAGGGGTTCAAGAAACACGTCTCGACTCATCGCATGCCGCATGAGCGTGTAACTGACGTTTTCAATCTCACGGGCGATAATATTTCGCAGCGTAAAGTCTGATCTATTGAAAACGGTTCGGAAAATGCGCTCGGTGAGGATATGTTGGATGAGCATCTCCTCAACGGCAGCTTGGGAGAGTCCCGGATTAATCGCGGTGCGGCAGATTTCATAAAAACCGGCGAACGCCGCCTTGAACGCCGGATCCATCTCGTGGCGTTGCTCTATGAGCTCTTTCAACTTAATCGCGAGATCTGGCACATGTTCCCTGAAATCTGTTACGGCAGTCTGCCAATTGGCAAGCGCGGGCGGCACATAAGAAAACAGATATTGCAGGGCAGCTATCAGGCGTGCCGGTTCGGTGATGTTTATGTCCAGTGCTACCTGTCCATTTTGATAGAGGATCGCCCGTTGTGGGTTTTGGAAGAGGATATTGTCGAGCGGATAGCCTGCGTCCCGTTTTTTCTCTATGGCTTTGAGGAGGTCGTCGTCTATATCCTTCGCTTCCCAATAAGCGAAGGGGAGTCCGTATGCGTCGAGGATCACGCCATCAATGACGATCCGGTTTCCCTTTGGGGTGTGCATCCCATATTGTGGGATGAGCGTGGCATTTACCTGTTTTGCGCATACATCCAGTAAGAAAGCAAAAGGGTTGCTGACTGCGCCTTCGTGTCTGGCATTGTGTTGATCGTATTGCTGCAGCGTGGTGTAGTAGTTTCGGATTGGCTTGTGATTGGGTTTTAGATTTAGTCTTTGCATGGGGATATGATAGCAGGTTTAGGGCAATAAAGCAAACATAATATGAATCACAATTTTTGACTAGAC
>RKRO01000188.1 GCA_007571355.1 Candidatus Poribacteria bacterium
CACCTCTCTGAACCTGCGGAGGTTACCGTGCGTATCCATGCAATAAATGGCGAGTTGGTTCGGCGGTTAGCATTGGGGTATCAGGCTGCGGGGGTGTATCAGAGTCGTAGCCGTGCGGCGTATTGGGATGGCAAAAACGAGGTAGGCGAGTCCGTCGCGAGTGGTCTCTACTTCTACACACTCACCGCGGGCGATTTCACCGCCACGCGGAAAATGTTGATCCGCAAGTAGAAAGGCAGGACAGCGCGATAAAAAAGTAGGTTAGCGATGTCCCTCTGATTCCCCCCTGCTTGCGGGGCGAGGGTTTTTGCAAACGCTAAAATCCAACGCGAAGAAAGTGTTTCTTCGTGGGGGGTATCCTTGTCCAAGTGTTCCTTTCATTTTCGGATGTTACGATAACGCCAGTTTAATGAATCATTTCGGATGTGTTGCGGGTTCTATTTTCGCAGCACAGAACCATGAATTGTAGCACAAACTTCATAGTTTGTGCAGTATAGCCCCTCAATGAACAGTGGACGCTACATACGTCCAACATTTATCAAACTCACGTTCCGATAATATTGAAACTTGCTTAGATACGAAACTTTGGATATTTTTTAGACAGAGCACGCCGCTGGCGTGCAGGCATATCTACACCCAATTGCTATAGATATATCACGCTGCTAGCGTGAGAAATGGGAAACGCTAAACCGGTATAAAAGGAGCAATTCCATGAAATTACAAAGGATTTTTATTTTATCTATCTGTCTGATAGTGGTAACTTCAGCGATCTGTCATGCCCAACAACCCCTTGCGCAACAGGCGTATGCCATCATAGAACACCACTGCCTCAACTGCCACGGGGAGAACGGTGCCTTCACAGAGCAACTCATCATTGACCACGCAACACTGACCGCCCCCGGTGGGGCAATCACACCCGGAAATCCGCAAGCCTCATCCTTCTATCAACGGCTCATCGTAGCAGATACCGCAAAACGCATGCCACTCAACGCACCACCCCTCTCTCAACAAGCATTGGAGACCATCCAACGGTGGATTGAAGCAGGCGCGCCTGATTGGGATACCGGCCCCAGACCGGAAAACCCTTTTATCTCGCACGCAGAAATGCTCACAACACTTGAAAACCACCTCAATGCCTTACCTGCTTTCGACAGAGCCTTCGCCCGGTATTTTTCACTCACACACCTCTATAACGCCGGCGAAACACCGGAGGCACTCAACGCCTACCAACGCGCCCTCGCAAAACTCGTCAACAGCCTCTCCTGGGGACGCAAGGTCATCAACCCTCAACCCATCAATCCCGAAAAAACGATCTTTTATATCGACCTCCGAGACTACGAGTGGGAAATCGGAACGAACCGGTGGACCCTGATGGAAGCAGCATATCCCTATCACACTGCGTTCAATAACCCTACGCAAGCGAGCCTGCGTGAAAAACTATCCCTGCTGCAACAGCAGATGAACTGTGAAGTGCCGTTTATCCATGGAGACTGGTTTCTGGCGAATGCGTCCCTGCCGCCGCTGTATCACGATATATTGGATTTGCCGCTCAGTGATGGTGAGTTAGAGACGCGTCTGGAGGTGAATGTTGTTGAAAACCTGCTGAATGCTCCGGGGCGGCGCGTCTGGCGTGCGGGGCTCAAGAAGTCGCGTGTGTCGAATCACAATCGCGTTGTGGAGCGTCACACGTCTCGGTATGGTGCGTATTGGAAGAGTTACGATTTTGCGGGGAGTGCTGGCCGTCAGAACATCATCACGCATCCGTTGAATTTTCAGCACGATGGTGGCGAGGTTGTTTTCAACCTGCCGAATGGCTTGCAGGGGTATTATATTTCGGATGCGGCAGGCAATCGTATAGATGTTGCCCCGACGGACATTGTCTCTAACCCAGCGGCGAGTGATCCTGCGGTTCGGAATGGTTTATCGTGCATCGGGTGTCACACGGAGGGCATGAAGACGTTTGAGGATGAGGTGCGTGCGATTGTTTTGCGGCAGCCTGACTCGCCTGTGAAGGCACAAGCGTTGCGTTTGTATGTGGATCAGTCGGAGATGGATGCCTTGGTTTCGGAGGATACGGCACGTTTTCGTGAAGCATTAGAAGCGACGGGGGGTGTGTTTGGTGGTATTGAACCTGTTCAACGTTTCTATGAGGTATTTCAAGGGGCCGTAGATGCGTCTTACGCTGCGGCGGCAGTCGGTTTAGAGACGGATGTGTTTCTGTCAAAGATTCGCGATCGTGTGAGTCTACAAAATCTTGGTTTGCTGTCGTTGGAAGGCGAGAGCGGTAATATGAAACGGGATGCGTGGACAGAGCAGTTCAGCGATGTGATTATGGCACTCTATTCTCCCGATGCGAATATTGAGACACCTATTGTGCCCCAGACAGAAGTGTTGCCGGGGAGGTATGTTCACATCCCGGATGCAAACCTCCGTGCGGCCATTGCAGAGACTCTCGGTAAAAACCCAAATGCTTCTATTACAGCGGCGGAGATGGAAACTTTAAGAGAACTCCATGCAAATGACAGAGGTATTACCGATTTGACAGGACTCCAATTTGCAACAAACTTGGAAGTTTTACAACTGCGGAACAATTTGATATCTGACCTTTCCGTCCTGGCAGGCCTGAAAAGATTGAGGTTTATAAGGTTGGCAGATAATCAGATTATCGACATC
>RKRO01000569.1 GCA_007571355.1 Candidatus Poribacteria bacterium
CTTTTCGCTGTCCTCAGCAGAGACAAGACTCTCATACACTTTCCCAATCATCTCTGGGTCAACGGCAACTTCTTGATCCAGGGGCGTATCCTCCGCAATCGTGAAGTTGTAACTCTCAAAGAAGGTGAAGGTATCTTGCCAGAGGGCATCGCTGAGTCTGATGGCATAAGCCGTATCCAGTGCGTTTTCACGGAAGAGTCCGCCGTTGAGGTAGGGGGCGAGTTGTAGCGTTTCCCGAAGTGCCGTGGGAAAGTAGGTATATCCCCCATGAAACCGGTTGTTGAACGCCTGAAAGAAGAGGACATTAAGCCATCTTTCCACAAAGGTATCCGTCGGTTGTGAGGTGTTTTGATAGGTCTCATAGAAAGTGCGAAGGAACTCCGTATCGTCTCCGAGCCAGCGTTTGCGTTGGATAAAATAGAGAAAAAGGCATCGGGAGAGGAATTGTTGCGTGTAATCGTGTGCCCATTTTTCATCCGTGTTTTGTCGTGTGAGTTCGGTTTGGAATTGCGTGAAAATGCGTTTGTAGTCTTCGAAGAAGGCTTCGGTGACGGCTTCTACGTTGAAAGCGTCTTCGTGGGCACGCCTGATTTCCAATGCTGTCAGCATCTCTTGTCCATCAAAGAGCGTATCACCTTCGGTTATGCCCTCAATGTCAAGGTGTGCGATGCGTTCGGCTGCTGTGCGGAGGCGTTCATCGGGTGCGATGGTGATGCGTCTGAAGAGGTTGCGATGTTTGAGGCGTTGTTCGGTATTTTCGGATGTTTCACGGGTGCGTTTGACGTTGATGAAGTGCCAATGGTCTTGTGTGTTGTTGCTGAAAATATAGAGGGCATCCGGATAATGGGTTTGGAGGTGTGTGATGATCTGGCGTTCATCGGTTTTTCGGAGTTTCTCTGTTTTGAGGTGGGTGTAGAGGATATGAAAATCGTTGTCTTTTCCCCCGGTAGCAAGGACAAGGGGTGTCTCAGCAACGAGGTGAGTCGTGCTTTCGGGCAGCTCGTTAATGGGTGTGTTGGTGCGGTTGTAGTTGAGTTCTACATAGAAGAGTTGTTTCAGGGGTTCGGTGCCGCGGAAATTTTCTATAAGAGCTCGAATTCGTTGCGTATTTTCGAGGGCTGGCATTCAGTTTATCTCCAAATTTTAAATTAATTTCATGATTTCATTCTACTGCAAGTGTAATTTTTAATCAATGGAAAGTTCAACGTTTGAAACCCTTTATTAACGTGAGTTTGATAAATATTGGACTTACGTAGCGTCTATTGTTGATTTATGTTCTATACCCACAAACTGGAAGTTTGTGCGACAACTCACATACCCCACAAACTAAAAGTTTGTGCGACAACTCACATACCCCACAAACTCACAGGTTGTGCGACAGAAGAGCAGCATGCGTAAGTCCTAATTAAAACGGGCTGCCGAGGCGGATGTGAATACGGCTTGTATCCGGCGAGCTCGGAACGTGGACGAGTGGCACAGCATAGTCTGCGCCGAGCGTGAGCGGACCGAAGTCCAAATAGAGTCCGGTACCGACTGCGGATGGTAACTGCGTGAGTGTTGTCGTTCTGACATCTTCCCATGAATTCCAGACGTTGCCTGCATCGAAAAAGAGGGCCCCGCTTAGGAATCGATAGATGGGGAAACGCAGCTCTGTTTTAAAAATGAATTGGACATCGCCCCGGTAAGTGCCGGCGATGTCTTCAGGGCCGAGGGACCTTTCGGCATAACCGCGAACTGTGGTGCCGCCGCCTGCCCAGAACCGTTCAAACGAGATCAGCTCGGCTCGACGATTTGAACGCAATCCGTTGGTAGCACCGAGCCGAATCGCTGTTCCCAATATCAGATCGCCAACAAGTTTTTGATAATATTCGGTATCTGTTGTCGTTTTGATAAAACTGGTTTCGCCTTGCAAGAAACCCCCCGCGTACTCCAGTGTAATCTCATTGAACATGCCACCTATTGGATTCAAGGGGTTCACAAGACTATCGTATGTCCAAGAGAGGCGTAGACTGCTCACCGTTGTGGCGAATGGGTTTTGTTCCGCAAAATCACCGGTTTCTGTTGAGAAGGTAGGTAGCGTCGGCGGAATCGGTTGGTTCAAATCTCGGTAGCTGTATCGGAAATCCAGGTGATTGGATGTTCCGAATTGCCTATTGAGGATAAAACTCCCTTCAAGGGCGCGAACATTGTCGTCCACTTCTAATTTTTTCGCGGATGCCTGTAGGCTACCGCGTATCCGCCAGATCAACCAGGGTTCGGTAAGCCTTGCTTCAAGAAGGTACCCGAATTCATCGCGCCATGCCAATCTCCCGCGGACACTTCCGCGTATATTCCGTTTAAAGAGAAAATTGCTATCTGTTAACTCCAGAGTGGCGCGCCATCCTTCTGCAGTACCATATCCACCGCCATATCTATAGGTTCTCGGTTTTTGCTTTTGGACGGTGATGACAATGTCATGCGTTTTCGGGGCATTGGTTTTCGGATCGGCGTGTGGCGTGCCCGTGCCGGCAGTTGCGTTCTGGACCGCTTCGGTTTCAGCCGGGGCGACATCGACCTTGCGAAAGATACCTAAACTGAAGAGGTTTTGTCGAGCGAGGCTTAGGTCTTCGGGAATCCAGAGGTGTCCTTCAAGATGCGCGACCTCCCGTTTAAGGATGTATTGTTGGACAATATCCGTATCTCCTTGAAAATGGAATTCACCGAATGTGACCTGTTCCCCTTCCTTATCTATGGTAAGGTGGAGGATACCGTGTTCAAAGGCTTGTAGTTCTGTGATTTCTTGTATCAGTGTATAACGCGGGTTGCTCTCGGTATCTTGGATGCTCCAACGGTTACCGATACTATTGGCAATAAAAAGTCCGGTAAGGGGTCGCTTGTGTCTTTCAAATTCGTTTTGAATTTTAAGCGGGAGTTCTCCGTCAGTCAGTGGTTCTGAAAAATCGCCTTCTACCCGAAAAATAGGTGTTTCCGTTTGAAATATATAAAGGCTATCAACCTCTGCGTTAATGTAGCCGAGTTCACGGTACGCGTTCAGAAGCACATTTTGGTAGACTGTTTTTTCAAACCGCGCGTTCGGTTGCGGGAACGGCAGTTCGTTTTCCAAACGTTTGAGGAGCGTGGCAGTCTTTATTGCCCGATTACCCGTGATCTCACATCGGTGAATGACCTGTTTTTGGGCCTCAGAAATGGATATAGAGATGTCGATGTCACCGATGTTTTGTCTATTTGGAGCCTCTGAGCGTTGTTTCGCAACGTCAGCTGCAATGACAGCGTTCGGATAGCCCGCCTTGTCGTATAAAATCTTGATTCGGCGTACATCCTCATTGAGAGTTTGTTCATTAAAAAAAGGGTTCTGTGTTCGACCTGGGAGGACGCGTGTGATGATATTGGAAAATTGCAGGTTACTTTTGAGTCCACGCGTCGGTTTCACTGTCATCTCTCGCAGGAGTTCTGCGTCCGAGAACACACGGTTTCCAGAAAAAGTGATACTTGCAACCCTGTATTGCGTGCCGGGATCAATCGTGAGTCGAACCTCGGTTTCATCCAACACCTCAACGGTTGTGTCTTGATACCCCAGATCTTGAAAATAAGATTTTATCCGCCCTTCCCATATTGCCTGAGTTGCTGTGTTTATCAAGGTGGCTATATCTTCTTCAAATGCATCTCGTTGCGATAGCGAAAGGTTTCCGTCGAAATTGAACGTTACCGCTTTGCCTTCATCGATGCGAAATTGTAGGGTGCCGGTTTCGTGCGTAAAATTTGATTCTATGTTAGCGGTCGGATATCCGCTTTCGCGATAGCGTTTCAGCATAGCTGCGACATCTGTCTCCACGCCGGATTTGCGATAGATTGGAGAACGTTGGCTGCTAAAATTGCACGCTGTTTTAAGGCTGCCTGTTGAGAGGGCACGATTCCCTTCAATATGTAACGCCCGAATAACAGATGGTACGCCTCTGTCTATCTGGTAGGTTAGCGTACCGTCCTCGGTCAGTGCATCGGAGACCGTGATGTGTGGGTCAAAATATCCATAATCTTGACATACCCGTTTGATACGATTAATATCGGCTTTTGCTGTTACGGGGACGTACTTCCCTTCGACTTTCGATTTCATTGTGTCTTCAATCGCCTGTTTGAATGCGTTGTTGTCAGGGATACCTATCAGTTTAATGGCTTTGATACGTTCAAAGGCGGTCAATTGATAGGTTAATATGATTCCTTCTGGTATTTCTTGTGCGTAAACTTGAATTTGGGAATATTGCTGTATTTTGTAGAGTGCTTTAATGCTCTGTTGGATAGCATGTTGCGATAATTTTGCGCCGACTCGCACCGATGATCGATTGTTGAGGGTTTTGAGCTGCGTTGTTATTTCAGGTACAAGGAGTCCATCAACGTAATACACGATTTTCACGATACGTGTCGACTCAAACACCTCGTTTGACGAAAGCATCCGTGTGCTCAGAGGCTCTGAAGATGCTACTGCTTCGTTTGTCTCTGCAACTCGAACGAGAAAAACACTGAGCATGAGAACAAAGAAGAGGCGTGTTATTAAAGTGTAATTTAAGAACGATCTATACATACGCTTTTCTGCTGGGTTGTGGGATCAGAAGCGTCCTTTTATCTCAAAATCGGCACCGTATTCACCGTTTTGGTTGCTTTCAATTTTAATAGACATATTCTCTCGGAGTTGATATTCCGCGCTAACAGACCGCGCGCCTGCGTCGCTAAGGCGGTGAAAGTTGAAGGTAAATGCACCCAGCGCGTGTGAAAATGAGATATTGCGCACAAGGAACGCCCAAATATCTTCTTCTGTGAGTCCCTCGGTGGCATTTGGGGCACTGAAGGTGAGGATTGGATGGCTTAAGGTACCCGTGAACGTGGCATAAATCTCGAGGTCCACCGTGCTCTGATCCTTGGGAAGTACACCGCGAATGGGGTTCGGTGTCCGGAGGTAGAGGTTAAGTTCCGGATCAAAAACGTCAAGGCTACGGTTCGTAATGCTTGAATTTGAATCTTCAATGAATTCAAAGGTCTGGGGAATGAGGGCTATTTTCCCACTGAGTACCGAGACGTTTCCGTTGTAAATCGGCTTTTGAATGGGCCCTATGAGTTTGCCGGCGCAGGCGATCTGAATATCTGTGGGGCCCGCGATGGATGAACGTACTTCAAAATTATCGGCATCGATATCAACATCCAATTCTAAGTCTCGCAGGATTGGATAATCTAACAACACATCCGTTTCGGTAACGGAAGCCACGCTCAGCCAATCTCTAACGATTTCCCAATTTTGTTCGTAATAACCGCCGCTGATGTCCAGATTACCGGTGAGTTTAGGGTCATCAAATTCACCTTGTAGGTAAAATTGGCTCGGGTTATCGTCGAGGACAATCTGGTATTTCCGCGATTGTTCAAAAGTTGTGGATGCGATACTGGCTTGGAGGTCCAACGTTGGAGGGCTTTCCCATACGCGTCCATCTGGTGGTGTCTTTACGCTGCCGGTTACGGAAAAGGTACCGTCGTTCAACCTGCCGCGGAGCTGCTTGAAAGTCGCGCCTTGCCCAGTGAGTTCAACATTGCCTGTTGCTTCTCCGACTTGTATATTTGCTGCTGGGAGCTTAAATCCGATGTTATTGAAAAGTACAGCACCTGAGGCTTGCGGGGTTTCTACTGTGCCTGTAAATACAACACTGACGGTACTTGTTCCTGTGGGTGATTGCAAACCTGGTACCATCGACTGTAGCATGTCAAGATGCTTCACCTCTATGTCCAAGGTACCTGCTATGTCTGTTTCTCGGAATTCCTTCCAAAGTGTCTCTGGTGCCTGCTGGAGCTGCGTTAGGAATGGGATCAGTTCAATTGGATAGGGCAGTGTCCCGGAGAGTGTTAGTAGATTCCCCCCGAAATGGACGTAAGCATATCGCTTTTTTGAGATTTCCCATTTCCTGTCCTGGTACCGGACTCTCCATCGTAAGTCAATTGGGATGTCATCCAGGTAGAGTTCGGCGGGTTCGGCCTCGTGTCGGCGAAAGGTTATCTTCGGATTTTCACTGGTTCCGCTCATCTGTAGGGTGCCCGACACTGCGCCGCTAACCCGATAGGGTGCGTCCCACGTGCGCGTTATCGCTGAGACATCGAAATTATTAAATCGTAGTGCTGTATTAAATTCGCCGTCTACTGACCACTGACTCCCACCGTCAATATGGAGTGTCGTCTTTGCGTCTTCTATTGTATGCACATCGCTGCGGATGTCCTCCGGTTTTTCGTCCTCGCTGGTGAAAGTTTGCTTGACAGGGAACGTGTCCTGATTTTCAAGGATAAACGCTTTCGGTAGGGTGAGCGTTCCTGCGTTTAGAGACATCTGAACGGGTCGTGGGTCCTGGAAGTCGTAATGCCGATCCCATGCTATCACTTTAAAGGCGAGGCGGACACTGTTAATAGATAGGTCCGCGCTTGAAACTGCCACAAGGTCGCGGAGTGAAGGGGTCTTGCGAATTTGCGGGAGTGGGGTGCCTGCTATTTTTGTCAGAAAATGATCAAATGGAAGTGTCAGTCGTGTGAGGGTGGTGGATAAGTGTCCCTCAACATCTGTGAGTACCTCCGGTGGCATCGCGTGCTGTACCGTCAAACCGAGTGGGAATCTTTCAAATCTCAATCCAGTTAATGTGAATGCTTTCGGCATTAATCCGTCTAATATCAAATGCCCCTGCTCGAGTGTGCAGTAGCCGGACTCCATTTCAAGTTCGAATTCTGTAAGTTTGATGGCACCTTCATTTGCACTCAGTTTCAAATTCACATTCTGAATCGGTTCATGGAAATTTTTCAGTTGGAGTTGTCGGGCTTCCATCGACAGGCTTCCTGTTATCTGTGGCTTGCGGCTGGTGCCTTGTACGGCTAAATCGATGTCAAGGGTGCCGTCTGCCGTCGAGAAGACCGTATCCATACCGGGGAAGAAGTCAAGCCGGAGTTCTTTGCCTTGGAAACGTAGGGACATCGGTTGCTCAGGGAACCGATCAGAGGTGTCCATCGCTGTGAATGCCAAGTTAAACGGAACAAAGCCGGTAATCGTTAAAATATCCGCCTGGTTCTTTAATTCAATACTGTTAACCGTTATGTGTTCATCACGGTACTCGACATTCCCGTTCCATTCTAGTTCGGTGATGTTCCCATCCCATTTTGCTGTGATTTCCGGTGCCTCAAAAGTTCCTGTTATCCGGATGTCTGCCGCTGTGTTTATTTCAGGTGATTTCAGTCTTAAAGGGAGATGAACATTGAGGTCACCGCGCTTGGATTGGAACCGGATTTCATCCCTGTTCGTGAAATCCGTGTCGTATCCGTAAAAATTAAGTTCGGTGATACCGCCGGTTATAGAGAGATGATTTAGATCTGTCCCTATGCCGTTGAGTTCGGCATATCCAGAAACGGTGCCGTGTATCGGTGAGGGCTGTTCGGACAATAAGGTTATAAAATCTGAGACATCCAGTTCGAACGCTGATATATCCATCCCAAATTGCATTGCTGCCGCGTCTTGGATTGGGAAAGAAGCGTCTCCTTGTACTGCGTAGCTGCCATCGCCTATGTGTCCGTTTGCCTTTAGAGATTGGATATATAGAGCGTCTGAACGCAGCGTGGCCTTTGCGTTTAGATTTGCGAGTATAATCGGATGTGCATACGGCGCGAGGTGAATCGGTTGGTTCGGTGCCGTTTGTGCCTTTAGGACCATTAAGGTTTCAGTGAGCGTGCCTGTGAGGTTTATTGAAGCCCCTAACACGCCGCTCGTTAAATCGGATGACTTGATAATATTTTCGGAGGCTCGCGCGATGAATTCCGCAAACGTTGTCATTTCCAAAGCCGGCGCGTGGACGGTGAGGTGGAGCTGTGAATTGTTAATATCTTCTAAGTTAACATTTATGTTGCCCGCTATATCTACTGCGTTCCCTAAAAGTTTCAACGTCGTCTTTTCAAAGTGAACGATATCGTTCCGATAAACTAATGTTCCGCCTGCATCGCTGATATGAACATGACCGAATGCTGTTTCCAAATCCAATTTCGGAATGCCCCAGTCCGACAGGACTGTGGGGTGTTCAGACGAACCCTCTATCTTTGCGGTGTAGTGCCCCGTGCCAGCCGTTACCCTGTCAGGAGAGAGTCCAACTGCTGGTGCAAAAGGAGATAAAGCGAAGTCGTCCGCTTTCGCGTGCAAATCCATCGTGTCGTTTTTCTGGTCAAAGGTCCCTGTAAGTTCGATAAAAGGCGATGTGGCCTCTGGTGTTCTGAGGGAGAGTGCGTCAATCGTCCATATATCGTCTCTGAGATGTATCTGGATCTGTTCGGCATTTGTGAATGGGATCGCTCGTCCTTTTGGACCGCTGTATTGCAGTCGGCTCGTGTCTATTTCAACATCGACACTATAGGGGAAGATGCGTTGTTCCTCAGAATTCGGAGATGTATTTTCGGTTGCTCCTACAAGGTCTGTCACGGTGCCCGCTATCTGTGCGCGCCCGTCGGCGACACCGGTGACTGTTTCAAAAGAGGGGTGCAGGATACGCAAAAAAGGTCTAACTTCAAGCCCGTTTGTTTCCACTGTAAACTTGTAAGGGTTTTCCAGAGCCATACTTACAGAGCCTTGAATCTGACCGCTGAACCCGTTTCCTGTGAAGTCGAAGCGATCGGCTTCACCGGTGGTATTTTTCAGTTCTACGAGTTCGCCGTGCAAGACTGCGTCCCCGAGTGGGTATTTTTTAACGTGTCCATTGTCTCCAAAGTCTACGTAGGTGATGTTTTGGAAGTCGAGTTCGATCTGAAAATCGGTCGGTTGCGGTTTCTGGAGTCTGCCGACGACCGAGACATCAAATTGTCCATCGAAAGGGAAATCGGAAATTTGTGCTGCCTTGGAAAGTGCCTGAAAATTCACAGGTGCATCGCTTTCGAGTCGGACATCGAAGTCCGCGTTCGATGTGACTGCCACATTAAGCGTAATTTTCTGTCCGCGGGTGGTTATCTTGACATTGGGGAGGGTTAGGTCGTAATCCTCAATGCGCAGAGGAAGCGTTAACGGGTCCAAATGGATCCCCCATGCGATGCCTTATGTAACAC
>RKRO01000025.1 GCA_007571355.1 Candidatus Poribacteria bacterium
AATAACTTAGCACTTTCGGTCTTCAAGAGGATACCTGTTTTTTTCTAAAACGCCAACGCTTATCTCAAGTAATACGCTGCCAAAAACTTTACACACCCTTATAATGTCTAATGTCTATTGTGACGAATGATTTATCTTAATCGGATGCGGTTGCGGCGCATCGAGAATGTCGCGTTCGCTGGAAGATTGAGCACCTTCATCGTGAACTTAAGCAAACGACGGGTATCAGCAAATGCCAAAATCGCCGTCATCGTGGACAACGCAACCATATCGCTTGCTGTTTGTGGGTCTGGGTGAGTTTGACGCGGGCTGCACGTGCGACAGGTCAAACGATTTACCGCCTTAAAAGGAAGTTTATACGCCGACTATATGCAAAAACAGATCGAAAATCCCACTATTGTCGTCAAAATTGCGTAAGTCCTAATGAAAATAAGATTTGACTTGTGGCGCGAAGGTATGCTATAATATGCGAAAATGGAAAAGAAAAGAAAATGGCGATTTTTGATACCCTTACCAAAAAACAAGCACAAACACACCCCATGGACTTCGTCAATCACTGCCTAAACTTTGCGGATGACGCGGTTACTTTAGTTAAATTGATCGTCCCCGAGCAGCCCACGGTTGAAATGCACCAGGCAGACATCGTCATCCAAGTAAAACGCAACGGGGAAGAGGTGCTGGTCCATTTCGAGTTTCAGACCACCGACAGTTATGATCCTGAGATGCCGCTGCGGATGGCAGGTTATATCATTCGGTTGGTTGAAACGCACCGGTTGCCGGTCTATTCGAGTGTTATCTATCTGCGTCCGGATGCGGGGCGGCGGGATGGTGGTGTTTACGTGCAAAACAGAGCGGGTCATCAGATTTTGATTGAATATAAGGTTTTCCGGCTCATTGAGATGGATGGGCAGCGGGTTCTGGATGCGAAACCGATGGGTTTACTGCCCTTCACGCCGTTGATGAAGCGTCCTTCGGGTTTAGATGCTGAGCAATGGCTTCGTCGGTGTGTTCAGACGGCGGATAGTGTTTCTGTTTTGAACAAACCGGTGTATCTTGGGACTTTGGCGGTTTTGGGGAATTTAGTCTATGGTTCGGAAGTGATTTCACGTATTCTTTCGGAGGAGACCATGCAGCAGCGTAATATTATTGAGTATTGGACGGCGGAAGCGAGAGCGGTGGCACACCAACAAGGTCTTGAGCAAGGCATGAGAGAACGTGCCCTTGAAGACATTCTTGAAGCATTGGCACTCCGATTGCAGCCCGATGCTGCGAGTGCCTTCAAGCCGATATTAGAAAGGATTGAGGATTCGCAGCGTCTCCGGCAGTTGTTTCGTGCTGCCCTCTTAGCGGGAAGCACAGAGGACTTTGCACAGGCTTTAGCGGCAGACAGATGATTGAACTGCGGTGTCGACTTATCGTACTAAACTTTGGACAATTTTGGGGTCCACGTCACAGACACAGCATAGCCTTTCAAAACACATAGCACACCGCTGGCGTGCAAGAAGGGGCAATGCCGTTGGCTATAGCTATAGCCCGCCGCTGGCGTGCGGTCCTTTTCTCTCAGTGCCACGCATAGGCGAAGTTCGGGACAAATAGAGCACCCTTTGAAAACACAACGCTCACGCAACAAGAAATCTCCAAACGATAGTTGAAGAAACACCCCAGCGAAAATCCCGCTCCGCAAGTGCGGGGAATGGGATATGCACAGCCTCATCGGTTCTGCTAAAAAGAGAATTGGGAATTTTCGGAGATCCGTAACCCTTGTGGTGGTGTGGGTTCTGCCTCTTAAAAAATTCCCAATTTTCCCAATTGGGAATTTTAGTCGGGTTTATTTTTTGCGTTTTCCTCTTCGGGTGCCTCCGCTATTGCTAACGTTGTATCAGTAAGTGCGTTTTCGGTTTGGGTGGGTAGCATCATGTCTAAGGGGGCATCGCTGGCGGGTTGGGGTGCCGAGGCGATGGCTTGGTAAAGCTTGACCATTTGGAGGATGTCTTTGGTAACTGATGCGTATTCTTTGGGTGTGAGGGGGGTGTCACTCAATTCGACGTTGTTCGTGATGGTTTTGAGATTTTTGACGTGGTTGCCTACAGTCTGGAGCAGGTCTGTCCCGATGTTTCGGATATATTCGTGTCTGCCGGTTTGGTATGCTTCGCCGTACTTTTTGCTGTTGAACTTGTTATCGTTAGGGTTACACGTGCGTATCAACTCTCGGAGATAACTTATTGCGATGGCGTCTGAGACTTCGGCGGGATAATCTTCGAAGTTGGTTTTGTTGAATGTGAGTAATTCCGTTAGGATTTCTGAGGGGGCTCTCGTTTGACCGATCTGGTTGGCGATGGCTTGTTTGAGTCCTTCGGGTAATTTGTGTTTTTTGAAGAACGCTTTGATGGTTTCATGCGGAGATGTTTTGTAGGTCATTTTTTGCTCCTTAAAATTATAGATGGACGATTGGGCGAGGGGACCTCGCCCCTACGAGCCGTCTTTTGTGAAATAGGTCATTATAGATTTTACGATAAAACAACACTATGCAAAGGGGCACTGGCTTCGACGCGCAGGCGCACAGAAACAATACCCTGATGAAAAATGGAGTGCAAAGCCCAAAATGACTTCCCAACAACCAGTTTACAGCTGGATTCACGCAAATACTTTGCCTGGTGCCTCACCACCGGT
>RKRO01000024.1 GCA_007571355.1 Candidatus Poribacteria bacterium
AAGCAGACGCACATTCGCCAAAAAAGCAAGAGAGTCCCCGAAAAACAGCGATCTTTAGAAACCCAACCCCCCTTGATCCCCCTTATCAGGGGGGAGGGCGAGTCTCAAAGGACAACCCCCCTTGATCCCCCCTTATCAAGGGGGTTGGCGGACGCTCAAAGGACGACCCCCCTTGATCCCCCCTTATCAAGGGGGTTGGCGGACGCTCAAAGGACAACCCCCCTTGATCCCCCCTTATCAGGGGGGGAAGGGCGAGTCTCAGCGGAAAAGCGGCTGCTTTAAGTCTTTATCAAACTCACGTTATAATGATACACTTAGACACGAAAAAGAAGGAGCCAAAACAAATGGCAGATACCATCAAAGGTGCCGTCCTCGGATATGGCGCAGCGTTTAATATGGGCAGAGCTCACGCAAATATGATGCAGAATACCGACGGTATTGAATGCGTCGCCGTTTGCGACATAGACACTGAACGAACCGATGCCGCGAAAAAAGATTTTCCCGGCATCCGCACTTATAATTCAGTTGAAGAACTCAACGCTGACGACGGGGTTGATCTCGTTGCGAACGTTCTACCGCATAGTTTGCACTGCGGCCCGACAGTGGCAAGCCTCAAGGCTGGCAAGCACGTCGTCGTTGAAAAACCGATGTGCGTCACAATCGCAGAAGCCACAGAAATGATTACAACCGCTAAAGAAAACGACGTTATGCTATCCGTTCATCATAACCGGCGGTGGGATGCCGATTTCTGGACGCTGCGCGAACTCGTACGCTCCGGCATCATCGGCAAGGTCTTTAGCGTTGAAATGTGGGGCGGCGGCTATGGAAGACCCAACCCTAATTGGTGGCGCAGCGTTAAAGCCATCTCCGGCGGACAATTTTACGACTGGGGTGCACATTATCTTGATTGGCTACTCAATGTCCTCGAAGCACCGATGATTAACGTTACCGGGTTCTATCAGCCGAACCTCGTCTGGGACGACATTACCAACGAAGACCACGTCCAAGCAATTATTCGCTTTGCAGGCGGAGAGTTCGTCGCGGAGGGCGCATCGGCAAACGTCCAGATGTCCAACATCGCTAAAATCGGTGAAGAGCGGTGGAAACTGCTCGGTTCACACGGCGCAATTACTTCCCAAGGCGGTGGGTTTAAAGTCCTCTCCGAAGTCGAAGGACACCCCAAAGAGCAGACAGTCGGCCATCACGGTAGACCTGGCCCGAGCTACTATCAGAATATTGTCGCCCATTTAAACGACGGCACGCCATTACTTGTAACCCCAGAGTCGGCTCGCAGGGTCATCGCCATCATGGATTTAGCAGAAAAATCCGCGAAAACACATCAAGCAGAAACGGTGCCTTACGAGTTTGAATTATAAGGGACATGGCACTTACGCAACCCCTCTGCAGGCGGGGTTTCAAACCCCGCCCTGCAATGACAACTGAGGTATTGTCGGCTGGGTTGAATGCGCAGTGAAAGCCAACAACTCGCTAATCGTCGCAAAAAAAGTACCACCTATTCTTCATAACACCATGAAAGCTATCGTTTTCGAGAAAATTCAGCAATTAAGCATCCAAGATAAACCGATCCCCGCACTCACTGAGGGCGATGTCCTCATCCAAACGGAACTCTGTGGAATCTGTGCTTCTGACCTCGCAGCGCTGCGCGGAGATGTAGTAGATTACGCACCTCCTGTCGTGATGGGACACGAACTTGCGGGTGTGATTGTAGACAGCCGACACCCCGATGTTAAAGTCGGGGAACGCGTGACCGTCAACCCTATGCTCTCCTGCGGCGTATGCACCGAATGCCAGAACGACCTCGATAAATACTGTAAAAACATTGAAGGCATCGGACACGATATTGATGGCGGCTACGCCGAATACATGCGGATGCCAAAACACGGTGTGGATACCGGTAAACTTATCCGGGTTCCAGATAGCATACCATCCGAAGAATTGCTGTTTCTCGAGCCGTTGGGCTGCTGCCTGAATGCGATGCAAGAGACGCTCTTTAAAGATTCTGTTGCCATCCTCGGTGCCGGGCCCATCGGGCTAATGTTCACCCAGCTCACAAAACGCGCAGGCTTAACCACCTACGTAGTGGAACCCCAGGCGCATCGTAGGGGGGTCGCAGAAACACTCGGTGCCGATCACACCTTTGACACGTCGCCTGAGTCAGTTGCACACCTTCAAGACCTTACCCACGGCGGCGTTGACACTGTCATCTCTTCAACAACAAATAACGCTTCGGTCATCGCGCTGGCTTTTAAGATCGTCCGCAGAGGTGGATGCGTTAATTTTTTTGGGCTTGCCCCAGAAGGTGAAGAACTCCGCATCAACCTCGAGGAATTCCACTATGCGGGGCACAAACTGATGGCTTCATGGGCATTTTCACGCGCCAGCCTTGCAGCAGCCAGGCAACTCCTCATTGAGAAAGCACTCAATTTTGAACCTCTGCTGACCCATCGGTTTCCGATTGCAGACGGTTTGGCAGCATTCGAGAATGCCGCCGCCCAACGCGGTATCAAAACAGTGGTACATCCATGATATAGTAACATCCGAAAATAAATGCACACTTGGACAAAGAGACCCCCGCAAGCAGGGGGGGAAGTACAGGAAAATACACACAACCTAACAGGTTCTGATACAAATAACACCC
>RKRO01000051.1 GCA_007571355.1 Candidatus Poribacteria bacterium
CTTTTTTATTGCTCGATCGCCATTCAAATCCAATGCCCCCATCTATTAGCCAACCGATGTCAGGCATAGGTAGGAAACGGTGAAATATTTTTAGTAAAAACTGTGCTTCAGCGTAGGCTGATTCGGGAACAGCATCGACCTCGTCATCCCACTGGACTGTTTCCTCGACCTCTTGCCGTACCTCATCAAGTGCTTGATCACTCTTGGTGATTGGAAAGCAATATAGATCGTCCGCAGGAAATGGAGGGATCCCTCTGTTTTCTGCCCTCGGTGATCGATATTCTTGTGTTTGAGTAACTTCAGGATGATAGTTCCTATAGTCAAGCAGAGCACTGGACAAATTCATTCTTTTCGCTCCCATACTCGTGTTTGGATGTCTTCGGTAAAGATACTCGAGAATTTTTCTCTAATTCGGTTCCGCGCGGCCTTAAACCATGTTGCCATTGAAGTTTCCGCGTTTTCTGGAAAACCACGCACCGTAAAGTCAGTTTGCAGTGTATGCCTTTCATCAGGCATCTTTATTCGGTTACTGATACTCATATATAACCTACCGTGCAGGTCTACAAGAGGGAATGCGGTTCGCCAACTTACATATTCTGCCTCGGACCAAAACGCATCAGAGCGTTGCGGATCAACAATTATTGTGTAAATTTGCCACATATCGTCAAGCGTATGCCAGCCATCTCCTTGAAACACTTGATCGATATAGGTTAACTCGTACTGTAAAGGCATTATTGGCCCGATCTGAAGTGCTTCAGTTTCTTGGCGAAAACGGTTATAGAAATTTTCGAATTTTTTAAAGATAATTGAAAAACCAGGGTAACTTTGATCTTCCTCAGTTTTGCGCCAGTTAAACGTAAATCGATCCCGCTGTATTTGTACGATTTCCCTATTATCTTCGCCAATAAACCAAATTCGCGCCAATTCTGGAGTAGTGCGAATTTGGAATTGGGCTTCTTGTAATGGATTTGGAAATCTTTCAACTGCAGGAGGAACAGGGGGGTGTTCTGATAGATGCACAAACCCCTCTTGTTTAAATTTCTGCCAGATTTCGCCCAGGTGAGGCGCGAGCAGTTTATCAAGCGGCGCGAATAGAACACTCAACACTACTTCATCTATAGGCGGTTTTGCGAAATCAAGTTTCTTTTTCGGTGTATTCATAGTGTACTACCTATCAGATTTTGAAATTCATTCACTACTTTTTTGTATATTTTACCATAGATTTTCATCATAATAAAGCCCGTATCATTGTGCGTTCTTTGATAGTATCCACTCAATGTCAACGTGGACTCCAAATTTGCGTAAGTCCTATCAATGCAACTTCGGGACAAAACCTAATTGTAAAAATAGCAAATATCTAACCACTCTCCGTTATTGGTGGCAAACCGCTTATGTGCGGTTATGCCCGCTCGAAGGCACGGCTGTGCTTGCTTTTTGGGTGAAATGGGCGATTTGGATTTTGCCACTGTTTGCCACTAAAATCATATTTGCTTCTCCGAAGCCCCTAGTTAAGTCATTGCGTTTTTAGCAGACAGACAAAGCCCGCTTGTTCAAAATGGCGATCTGCAGTCAATGCTTCAGTTAAGTTTCGTTCTTGCATCACAATGAAACTCACAGCGTCAACAAGACTCCACTGTTTATCCAACCGATCTGCAAGCAACTGCCAGGCTTTGTCGTCTAACGATTTATCTACATGAACGATTTCGACCCAATCGGCCAAGCGGATAGTCTCAATATTGTTTAGAACAGTTGAACGATACTGCCCACGTGAACCAAGTAGAACGATGAGTTCGCTTAGAACATAGTTTGTTGTGACAACACATTGATTGTTTTGTTGCCACCTTTCGACTAATATAGAGGCTTTCGTATGATAACGTTCTGTTTTAATAAAAGCATTCGCCCACCCAGAGGTGTCTACGAAAACCTCATTCATCCTCATCTCCTCGTAACTCTGCAAGCAAAGCGGCGGCAATGTAGTCATCGTGGCGTTCACCGATGTCAGTAACATCAGATTCCAATGTGCCCAGCAACGCGATGAGTGGATCTGGATGGTCTGCGTACGCACCTTTCACCACCCGTATCTCCGGCGGCGATGTGAAGTCAGATTCACTTATGTTATCGGATTTAAGCGTTCCTGCTAATGCAAGGAGCGGGTCGACCTTCTTCGTTTCCGGGGGCTGGATCCCCTTCGCCACTTGATTTTCCGCGTTGACGGAGCCATCTGTGTCTGTTCCATCAGTTTCCAACACGTCTACTGAGGCTGGAAAGGAATCAATATTCTTCGTTTCTTCTGTGTGCCCTTCGTCTTTTATCGTTTGGTTTTGTGCAGGATTCTGTTTCATTTTTAATTTTCCTCGTTAAAAAATAAGGTCTTTTCAGCAAATATACCCTCTTAGGATTTACGCATGCCGTGCTTCTGTAGCACAACCTGTTAGGTTGTGTCAGGGAACCGTGTGTATTTTTTGTCGGTTCGTCCTCTCTGAGACCGTGTTATACTCCTCGTTTTCCGCTGCTTGCTCCCTCCCCGCTGCTTACGAGAGAATAAAGGGAGTAGAAGAGAGAAATGTCCATATTACACTTACATTTTAACACGGTTTTGCGTTAAACACAAACCATTTTTAACTTCAGTCAAGTAGGAGGGACAATTGCTTTGCCGAAGATGCTACTTTCGCTTTTGCAGCCTTCTTTTTTCGCTGGGGTTGCTGTGGTTCTTTTTGGTTTTGAATTTTCTCTAATAACATGCTTGCCGGTTCGTCATTCGGGTCTTGTGGGACAAGTTTGCCACAAAACGCCTCCTTCAAAATAGACTGCCGCAGCCGTTCCGCGCGTTTAAGTTCGGCATCAAGGGTTGCTTCAATTTCATCAGCAACTGAAAGGTACCGCTCAAGTTCAGAGACGATTTGTGCTTGTTCAGTTAGCAATGGAATCGGAACGTTAACCTTTAGCGGAAAATTCCGAGAAATTCCACCAACAGTCGCCCCTCGAAAATCTGAAAGAATCTGCTGCTGTCCTTTGCTACTAAAAAGGTAATAAAACACGAATTTAGGCAACGCAAATTTTGAGTCTACCCGCACAATAAATAGGTGTTCATTAACAGCAGCATCTTTATGTGGAAAGTTGCTATCAACGAAACTGGTTTTTCCGGTTGTTGCGCCATCTTTCACAATAATAATATCGTCTGGATAAATACGTCCTTTGTTCAGTGATTCAAAAAACTTTTCTGGGATGTATTTTATTTTTTCAAAGTTAAAACCACCGTCGGCGTTTAAATGCTCGCCTCCAAGACTGGGTATTCCTTCAAGGATACCCCTGACTCCGCCCTTTGGGCGCGAACCACTCTCAAGCGTAATGAATTCATTCAGATTTATACTCTCCCAACTGTCGGAATGCCCGTCTCGCCACTCCCGTGTCAACGCCCCTTCAAATGCAGCTTTAAGGATGGATCTACGATACCGTTGCAACTGCGTTTGTGCTTTTTTGAGGCTATCAACGGGTGCGTCTAATTGTGTAAAGAGCACCTCTAATTTGGCTACAATGCGGCGTTGTTCTGGTAATGGTGGAAGTGGGATTTCCACATCTGCCAATGCTTTCGTTCCTAACCTCAGCCTACCTGTCGTACCTTGCATTTTCCTTGTAAGCAGAGTCCGGACATCAGGATTTAACAAATAATAGAACAGATAAATTTTATCGCTAACACCTTCAACTTCACGAATTGGAATTACCTCAGTCGTCGCAATACCAAACGGTGTTGGCAGGTCCTCAATGATGCTCTGTTTACCATTTTCAAGAGACGGTGTAATTTTCGCAAGAAGAATATCCCCCGCTTCAAAGTAAGTGCCACTACTTATGCTATCGGTTGGTTTAAGTATAAATTCCTTTGAAAATAACGTGGCGATTGGAATCAAGTTCATCGGCACGAACGGAACTTCGTCATACTCAGAATATCGTAAGCCTTTAGGTTTTTTGGTAAATGTAGCGACCTCCTCAAATCTGACGATGCGCCAATTCAGGGGCAAATCCATTGGATTCATTTGCTTATGTGTTCCTTTTTATTGAATTTTAGCGAGACGTTCCCCAAGAGAACGCAGTGCTTTTTTTACGCTGTCCTGTTCAAGAAGTGTTTCAGGTTTAGGTGTAGGCGTGTGGTGCCAATCGCTCCTCAAAGTGATTATAGAGTGTGACGCTGGTACGTTGAGCCGTTTCATAATTGGGTGCCGGCAGGCCGAGGTTTTCCATTTCTCGACGCATCTTCCGTGTCCCTTCACTTAAAGCCCGGACGAGAGGTTCACCGCGTTCATCTTTCATAAAGCGCATCCACTCAACAATCTTCTGATTGCGTAGCACAGAACTCAGTACCGTATCCGCAAGACTAAAGTGCTGTGGGACTTCCTGAAGAATACCGCCCGGATTTTCTACCACCAAACCATTCCGATAGGCAATGCAATGAATCCCCGAGTTGACCGCATAGTCTCTATGAATAACAGCATTTAAGACTGCCTCATCAACCGCCACAAGTGGATATTCAGGGTCTTCAATGAATCCGCCGTTAGAGCTCCTTCTTATCATCGTCCGAAAAAGTGCAGAATCTCTGAAAAAGGTTCGGAGTTTACGGATAACGTTTGGAAGGGCACCATCGAAAACTTTATCAAAGGTCGTTGCCCCACGGACCCCTGACTCCTCAACGTCAACCTCAAAACGTAAAACTCGAACATACGCACTTGGAAAGTGTTTACGAGGATTTGAAGCAAAAAACAAGTAACCGGCATTGGTAAAAGCGCATTCTTCACCCGCTATTTGCCGAATAGCATCTATGTTCAAAAGAAACGCCTCTGTGCTATATTCATATTGGGCATCTCTTGTCTCCAGGAACACACTTTTGAACGCCTCAACAACCGCTTTATCAAGTTCATTGGGGTTGTACGGACAGCAGTAGGCCGTTTCAAAATCCACGATCCTTTTGTCGCGTTTAAGCTGTTCACGATCTTGTTCAGTCAACGGGAGACACTGCGCGCCAAACCTTTTCCAGGCTTTTGGAAAATCGGCGAAGGTTTCACAAACCCCATTCGGTGTCCACGGGGTGTAAAGCAGATGGACTTTTTTCTCTGAATTCGGCAGCACGACTTCTTCTAACTGTGTTGCGTGGTTACTTAAATCTCGTGCCACTTGCAGAATGCCGTTTATCGTTTGTTCATCAATATGCTGTGTGCCCTTAATGATGCCATCATCCGCGATGCCGAGGATTAATAGACCGCCTGCTCTGTTACTATTCGCGAAAGCAGAAATACACTGCCTGATCTTGTCCTTCAGTGTATTGATTTGATTGTTGGTATCAATGCGAACCTCTTTCCGCTCGAAATACTGCCCTTCAAAATCATCGGACTGCAGGAAATCAAGATATTGTCGCGGATTATCAAAAACTTCTTTTGGTGTTGGCATTTATGCGTCCCTCTTTGTCATATTTTAAAATCAGAGCAAATCCTAATACCTTTGGTGAAAAATCATTATAGAGTTTAACACAAAACTGGCTTGAGATGCAACGCTCTTAATCGCGACGCACAACCTAACAGGTTATGCTACAATACCGATACTGACGTTGCTTCTACAACGCACAACCTAACAGGTTATGCTACAATAGGGATACTAAGAGACTAATTTCTCTGTGAGATCCGTTAGGATGTTGTCCAAGTCATCCCCAAAGAGTTCGTAGACTTTTGCCCCATTGCCGTGCTCCGCGAAAGGCGTGTATTCAAAATCAGACATCTGAATGTCAAGCGAGGTGGCGATATGATCGCGGATCATCTCAAGCCATTTATGTTGCTCCGAGTTAAAATGTTTACGATCTAACCATTCTCTAAAACGGCGATGGACACTTACACGAAAAGGCTCCAGAAAAGCACTTTCACCCATAGCAAACCGGACGAGCGATATGAGGTCCGTCCGTTGTTCCGTCACCCCTCGAACACGCTCCGGTGACCGTCTTTTGTAAGCCAACCATAACGCCTCACGACTCAGGCTATTTGAATGCTGTCGTAAGGCTGCTGCTAACATTTTCAAGTCGTCTTCAGTCAAGGCACCTTGTGCTTCGGGGTGTCTACAGAGAATTTGTAACGCTGACAATTCGTCCACATTTTGATTAATGAACTGTTTAAAAGTATGAAGGACTGTAGCCACTTGGGTGAAACTTTGATCGTCAAAACCGGTTTCAATAAGCCGATCTTCACTGATATCATCGATGATTTGGTTAGCGTCTCTTGTGAGTGTTCCGTCTGGTGCAGCAGGCGTAGACGGCTCCCCCGGAAGTGCCTGTGAATCGGTTTTGACAGATTTATAGACCCCGACAGCATCAACAATGATGAAGTGTGTTTTTGCCTCTGCATCCCCCGTGACAGCCCGCAAATCTTCTATATTGAGAGTCCGCACGCCGCGCCCGATCATCTGCTCAAAATAGCCACTCGCCCGAACCGCACGCATAAAAACTAAACACTCAAGCGGTTTTATATCCGTGCCCGTAGAGATCATATCCACACTTACGACGATCCGTGGATTTAACTGTGTCCGGAATCTTCTGATAAGATCCTCCGGTTTATCACTTCGATAGGTAATCTTCTGACAGAAATCATCGCCTCTGCCAAAGACTTCTCGAACAGTACGGACAATATCCTCGGCGTGTGAATCGTCTTTCGCAAAGATAAGCGTTTTCGGGACAATCCCTCTATTCGGAAAAAGGTCTGTGAAGAGTTTTTCCTTGAAAGCCTCAATCACCGTGCGAATCTGGTCTGTGGCGACAAAATCCCGATCTAACTGATTTTCCGAGTATTCAACATCAGCGTCTAACTCCTCCCAGTGGAGTCGTCGGGTTTCCTTATCGCGTCTTGCTATATAATGCCCCGCCCCAATACGGCTGCCGATTTGCGTGATTTCGGTTTCAATCTTATAGACGTAGTAACCGACGTTTACGTCATCTTCAACAGCCTGATCGTGGCGGTATTCATAGACAAGGTTCTGATTAAAAAAATTCCGCGTTTGTCCATACGGCGTTGCGGTGAGTCCGATAACGAAAGCGTCGAAGTATTCCAATACATGCCGCCACTTCCCATAGATGGAGCGATGACATTCATCAACAATCATAAGGTCAAACGTATCAATAGGAATGTTCGAGTTATAGCCAACCTCTTGTGGCGTTGTATCTGCTGTCTCCTGCTCAAAAGTGGAACCTTCCTCATCATCGTCCGATTCATAGACAGGTTCACCTTTTAGCATAGAATAGAGCCGTTGGATAGTGGTAATACAAACCGAACTTGTTTCGTCAATAAGGTTGCTGGCGAGGTGTTGAACGTTGTAGAGTTCCGTAAATTTCCGACCGTCATCGGGAGTGGTATACGTCTGAAATTCTCGGAGAGTCTGTCTGCCAAGATTATTGCGATCTACGAGAAAAAGCACGCGTTTGACATTCGCAAACTTGATGAGTCGGTAGACACTGCTTACAGCGAGGTAGGTTTTCCCGCTGCCGGTTGCCATTTGGATTAATGCGCGTGGCCGAGATTCTGCCAAAGATCTTTCGAGTGCCGTTATCGCCTCAAATTGGCAGTTTCTCAGATCGCCCTTTTCCAAAAATGGAAGATTATCCTTGAGCCTCTGTCGAAGGGGAACAGATTGAAGGAGGTCTTGAAGGGTATCCGGGGTATGAAACGTAAAGACAGGGCGAGTGCGCGAGTTCGGCTCTCGCGCATCCTGAAAGTAGGTCTCTATCCCCGTAGATGTATAGACAAACGGACACCCTTGTTGTGTCGACAAACCAGCGGGTATGTTTGCGCGGTACCGCACTGCTTGCTGCGCTGCCCCGCTGAGCGTTGTGCCCTCTTTTTTGGCTTCAATAAACCCCACGGCGAGGCCACCGACAAACAAGAGATAGTCTGATCGATGAGCATTTGCCAACGGATATTCGCGCACCGCGACACCCAACGCAGCACCTGTATCACGTTCCGCATAATTTTGGACGCGCCATCCAGAGGCTTCAAGCATTTTATCTATGTTGCGTCTGGCTCTGTTTTCTGGAAGCATAGTACGGTACGGGTTCCGGGCGGGGCAACCGAATAGCAGGCGAGATGACAACCCTCGCCTGCGAAACTTATCTCTGTTTGAGGTGTGCCCAAGTCGTTGCTAACTTTCCACCCGCTTCGACTTCAAGAACACCGCTCGCTAATTCGGCAATCTCTGCTTCGCTAAGCACTCTGTCATAGATGCGCACATCGTCCATGAGTCCGTTCCATGAAGTGCCGTTATTATCCTTCGCGCCTTTACCAACGATTAATTTGGTAGCACCAGAGATGGTACCCACTTTACCATCGTCATTGTGTGTAGGGTCATCATCAAGTTCGCCATCAATATAGAGGGCAAGTTGTTCCCCACTTTTCCAAGTAAAAGCGAGGTGTTGCCAGTCAGTCGTTTGCACATCGCTTTTACCCTCATACGCTTGACCGCCGCCGGTTGTCGTAATTCCGCCCTTGACAAGCTTCGTACCGCCTGGCGTTGCCCAACTTGCGACATCGTAGCGTAACCCGAAGGTGTGGTCGCCCCCGTCGGGGTCAACACCGTGAATGAGCCCTTTATCTGTCGGAATTTCCGCTGCTTTGATCCAGAGCGACATCGTGAACGCCGAGAGTCCGTTGATATAGTCTCCACCGTTCGGGTCTTCAACGGCAGCACCTGCGCCATCAAGTGACACGGCACCGCCGATCTTACCGCCATTCGGTTTCCATTCGGCACCCTCTATCAGAGCGGCATCGTTATTGTTTCCGCTCTGATCAGCAGCAGTTTGGCCTGAACGTTCATCAAAAGGCAGATAGATCAGCAAACCGTCCTTGAGACTGGCACTTGCGACCGATGTCAGGTAAAAAGTCACTACGAGCGTAATTAGTACGAACCAACTTAGATTTCGCATTTCAATTTCCTCCTACAAGTGGCATTTTGTTAATCTATAACCCAAGTTGCTACCAACGGATTTTGGAAAGTGCAACACAGTTTTTCGGGCACTTTCCTCACCGCGTAGGGGCTATGGC
>RKRO01000388.1 GCA_007571355.1 Candidatus Poribacteria bacterium
AGGTAGCGGAGAACACAAATGCGCAGTTCGATCGGATGTCTGCTTGTGTCGGGTTTCGCGATGCTCTACCCGACCTACAAAACTTTGGTATAGGTTAGGTGAGGTGATACTCCTTCGCACACACACCTGCTTGTGTCGGGTTTCGCGGACGCTCTACCCGACCTACAAAACTTTGGCACTCACCCCCCTAACCCCCCGCAGGCGGAGGGGAATGAGGAGAACACAAACGAACAGTTTGTGCTACAAAACCTAACAGACACAAACTAACAGTTTGTGCTACAAAACCTAACAGACACAAACTAACAGTTTGTGCTACGAGAGGAAACGAATGATGTCGCGTTGGATGGAGGCTCTGTCTCCGAGCCAGCCTGCAAGCCATTGGCGTTCTTGGCTGTCTGCGGGTAATGCGTCTCTTATCTGTGTTGCGACGTTCCAGATCAGTTCGTTTTGACCGATGCTGTCACGGGCGAGGCGTTCAAGCATCGCTTGCCGGTTGTTGCTACGCCATAGGATTAAGACGTGATGCAAGATGTCTATCAATTCTTCGCTGTTGGCGACATCGGCGGGTTCGCGTTCTTGGGGGCCCAGCACACGCACGTTTGTTTTTTCCTGCTGGATGAAACTTCGGTCTCCCCATGCTTCGGTGAGTTCAATGCCGAGAGAGATAGCGAGTTCACGGGCATCATTGAATATGATGGATGTTTCGCCGTGTTCGCGCCGCCAACGGATGTAAAATCTCGTCAGTTGTGTGCCGGCTATGCCTGCCTGATCGCCGTCAAAACGTTCTAAAATTTCCCGGATGTCGGCGATCATCCGGTCGGCGCGGATGGTGTTATCGTCGTCGTCAATAACTTCTTGGTATTTGCCGAAAACCTCAATGCCGAGTCCAATGGCGGCAATGAATAGGTCGGCACCCGAGAACCCCCATTCCCACAACTGATAGAGTTTCTGTTCGAGGTAGGTCTCCAATTCGTTTTTGACATCGGTGTAGAGCCCTAAGGGTTCGCGTTCGGTTTTCCGTGCCACCATGTAGATAGAGGAGGCAAGTGCTGCGGAATCCCTTGCCCTCATACGAGATGTTTTTTCTGTATCAATGGGCCATGCGGCGGTAACTACTAATTCCGAATCCAGCAGGGCGTTGATCAGAGTTTCCCAGCCTTCTGTTGATTTATGGGCGTAGACGATGACGGCGATGCCGTTGGGTTTGAGCACCCGATGCATTTCTCGAAAGGCTTTGGCGAGGCGTTCTTCAAAAAACCGTTTGCCTGCTTCCAATCCGCCTTCGCGGTGTCCATACACTACGATTTCGTCGTCTTTTGGAGTCAAAGAGTCTTTAAAAAGTTCCGGGTGAAGGTGCCCGATGCTGCGTTTTAACCAGACGTAGAAAAAATCAGAGAGGTATGCGTATCCGATATTATCGTAGTAAGGCGGGTCGGTGAGCACGGCATCAAAGGTGTTATCTGCATAAGGGAGATCTGTCGCTGAGGCTTGCTGCACGTTGACAGGTTCGGCGTTCATCTGACAGAGGTGTTCCATGGGTTTTAAGACGGTTTTTAGGCGGTTCGCGGCTACTTGCAACGGATTTGCCTCGCCATAGTCCCACATCATTGGCATGGTTGGCATAGCGAAAAGGTTGGCAACAGCCTCAGTGTCGTTTCTCCATCTACAAAGATTTGACAAATGATTTACTATCTGATTCATCCAAAGCCCTAAGTGGGTGGCAACGGCACGGGCATACCCGCTGTCAATTCCTTGGGCAAGCATCTCCTGGTGTGCTTCCCTGATTTTTTCAGTAAAGGTAATGAGGGAAAGTTGCTGGCGTGTGTTAAAAAGTTCTCCATAGGTATTGAAATTGTAATTGTGAATTGAAATTCCGCGCTCGGCACCAGGCCCCTTTACTTGGGGAGTTTCTTCATCTGGCACTGGATCAATTCCCCATTCCACCGAAAGTCTCTCTCGTTTTTCGGCAAGCCGTTGTTGGGTATCATTGAAAATCGCCATGTCTGCGTCCGTGGCAAGGCGGTAACGTTTCCCCTTACCCCTGGCGTAGGTAACGACAACAAGCAACCTTTCTCCTGATTTCCCCTCTTGAAAGAGGCGGCGCGTGGCGGTAGCAGGCATGGGACCTTTACAGAGTGGGCAGGTGACAACGGCTTTTGCAATCGTCCCCTTGACCGGGTCAAAGCCGTCGGGAATGGGATCGCCTCCGGGGTTTCCGACGATACGGAAAGCGACCTCTCCGTTGTTTTCGTCCGGGAAGAGGGCAATTTTTCGGTCTTTTGAGAGATAGTATCGGCTCATGAGGGGAATTTCGGCACCGCAGCCGAGATTCTGACATGGGAGGGTGCGGGCCCAGATGTAGGCGTAGACATCAGAGCCGTCGGGTTGCTTTGGATAAAGGGGTTGGAGTTCATCCGTTACCTGCGTGAGAATTCGGTTGCCCCATTTTTTTACATCGTTGTAGAGGCGTTGTCCGTATTTCTGTGGGTATTCAAGCGTGCACTTCTGAATAAGAACGGAGACGGGGTTGAGGTCGCAGGCGTACGTCTCACAGCCGAGACGTTGTGCTTCCAGTGGAATAGAGCCGCGGCCCCCAAAAGGATCGAGAACTTTGGGCGGGTTGCCGTTGTGGGTTTCAA
>RKRO01000565.1 GCA_007571355.1 Candidatus Poribacteria bacterium
ACCCTTGCCTTGGCTGTTGAAATACAGCAACGGATGCTAACGTTCCGATTTAATAGCTCCCCAAGAAGTAATCTTGCGATTTATTACGGGGATCGCACTCGGTGCGTTTTGGATTTGTCCATCAATGATCGCTAAGTCAGCTGCAGCATCCGCTTCTTCAACATCTGCGTCTGCTGCGATGATTTCCCACTCGATGAGCAGTGCCTTGATTGCTTCGCGAATTTCGTCGCTGGTCGCCCCGGCGACTTGCGTCTCGGCGACAACGGCTAAAATTTCAACACGCTGCTCTTCGGTGAGATCAAAGAGGAAGTAGTGGAAGCCTCTATGATGCCCATGTTTACCCCATAGGTTATAGGGCATTGTGATACCCATGGCTCCCAGCTGCTCGACAATCGCCTCACGGATCTCGGTTTTGCTTGCATCTTCCGCCTGAAGTCCAGCAACCACTTCTTTAATTTCAGTGATCTGATCTTCAGTGAGTTCCAAATTCGAGAGCAACCGATCAATGTGTCCTAACAAATATGTAGGAACTTCAACCCCAAGATCTCTGAGCCGGGTTACGACAGCGTCGCGGATAGCATCTTCGGATGTATCAGCAGTTTGGAGTTCACCTATAAGTGTGGCGATTTCTGCCCGTTGGTCATCCGTCAGATCGATCGCTGCCAACTGCTGCTCAAGTTTACTCTGAAGGACGAACGGAATTTCGATATCGAACGCCGTGAGGTGTTCTACAACAGCGATCCGAATCTCTTCATGCGTTGCGCCATAGAGCGTAAGCTCAGCGACAGTTACGTCCACTTCTGCGCGTTGCCCATCTGTTAATGCTCCTGTTAAAATCAGCAAATCCAGTACCTCTGTTAAGGTGAGGCGACTGTGATATCCGCTGCTGTGATGGGAAGCCTTGCCGGAGCGGTGGCTGCGCCGGCCGCCGGGGTCGGCTTCGGTTGTAACAACGACAAAAAAGCCGAGGGTAAGTGCCACGAGGATCGTGGCGAAAACTTTGCGTAACATGAAATTCTCCTTAAATATTTCCTACCGAACCACAAAAAAATGTTTATTGTATTAACTGTTTTGTGATACAATAGGTATGTTGATTATAAGGGACGCTTCGGAATAGACCTCAGGTCCCTTGAATTGATTGACAAATTCGGGGAACTCGTTGGAACCGTTGCGGGTTCCCTTCTTTGTCATTTCAACGTTTTTCTCAGTGTCTGTCTGATTCACCGAAAAAAAACTTTAACTATTTTAGATAGTATTAACCTCCTACTATAGGTTATCTTATGGGCAGTCGTGCTATTCAAGCGAAAGTTCCACTTCGACCTGTTCTCCGTTTCGGAGAAGTTTTAGTGGCAAAGTTTTTGCTTGCGGTTTGTCTTGTAACACATAACCGATAACACCACTTTCCGTCAATCTGTCGGTGCGGTCGCCGTACGCGACGACAATATCACCGCGACGGATGCCTGCTCTTTGAGCATGGGTCTGTCCGCCTGAACGTCGATCCCCGCGTCTGAAGTTTTCGACTCTCAGTGCCATTTTGTTCTCGCCGATACCGTTGCGTTGACGTTCAGCATCGGAGAGGTCTTGGAGGCGCATTCCACCGAGTGCGACGAGACGGAGTTCGCCTGTTGTCGTGCGCCAAGAGATGTCGCTGCCTTTCCGCCAGCCCGGTTTGAGCGTCAATGTGAGATTAACTTCTTCGCCGTGCCGATTAACCGTTGCTGGTAGTGTGCTATTTTCAGCGGCACGGTGTAATACCCACTGCACGTCGGCAATTGAAATCATCGGCTGCCCATCAAGCGTTAGGATCTCGTCTGCGCGCCGGAAACCGTCTTTCTCAGCAGCGGAGTTGGGATCAATTTTACTGATCTTTGCGCGATGCTTGGGTGAAAAATGCAGTCCCAAGACATCTGGCATCGGGAATGGATACAGAACTTCATCGGGTACAGGTTTCCGGTCGTACCAGTGTATCTCGCGCTGTGCTTCACCGATCTGATGGCAGTGGATGCACTGATCGCCAATTCGGCCATCAAGGTTCAAGTTTGAAGCGTAACGCAACAGGGCGGGGAACGCCTCTGGTGTTTGCTTTATCGGTTCAGGGCCGGTTTTCGCCGCTAAAGATGCCTTGTTTTCGGGGTATCCTTTGTGTATTTCAAGCGCGGCTTCAAGTGCCCCTTTGAAACTCTCAATTGAGATGTTTTTCGCTGCGTCTTCAAAATCAGCACGTGTGCTGAAGCGACCGTAGATCGTTTTGTCGGCGTTCATAAAGAACACTGAGAATGTGAGATCGTAATCGAATTGGAAGAGCGACAGGTCCATACCGTTGCCTTGGACAACACGGACGCGGACGAATTGCTCCATTAGGTCTTTAATTTCTTTGTCGTGACGAACAACCTGTTCGTCGAAGCCTTGGCAGGACTCTCACGGTACTCAGCGAAAAACGACGAGCATGGGGTGTCCTGTCTCTGCTGCTTGGGCATACCCCTTATCAAGGTCGTTGTAGATCCAGTAACCGGTTGCGTTCACCGTTACCTGATCCTCCGCGACCTCTCTGTCCCCGTGCCCGAAGCAGAATGATACAGCTAAGAGCAGTATTCCGAGAGTCATGATCGGCAACTGAAACTTCATGAGCGTATTCTCCTTTTCAGTTTGTGTATAGATTAAAATTCTTTCAGAATTAGTGTGTTTCTGCACCTGAAAGTTGTTGTTTTGTGGAATTATAATGTAAATTGCTCATTAGTCAGCATAAATTGTTCATGATTTGCGAGTACCAAGTAAGAACGACTGATAAAAGTCTCGTTTTCAAGATGCGCGATGGCGGGTGATAGATCTTTTAAAGTCTCAATTCCGCACCAGAGTAGCTCACGTCGAGTCTCCATACCACTGTGCTGCAAAAGCCGCCCCAATCCCTGTTGATTGGCTTCTAAACCCTCTAAAATGGATTTCGGCAGGCGTTTCAACACAATTAACGAGTCCGCATACGTATGAATTATCGGGGATGCTTTCGTCTCTTGATGTGTTTGGAGTATCACTTGCCGCGAGATGACTTCTTCTCCAGCGGGCAGCTGGAGCCATTTGTTTTTACGCAATAACGTCTGTTTCTTTTGCTGGAGCAGGACAACCTCTACCGGTGCAAGTGTATACGCTTCTATGAATTGTGTGACGGTTCCGTCGGTGACGACCAATCCGCGTTGGAAAGGTGTAAGGCCTGCGAAATTGATTTCTTTTAATATAGAGGGTTTCTCATTTTGTGCGACGAAGAGTGATTTCATGCGTGTGTTAACGAAGGCTCCTGATTGTTGCGTTATGTCTGTTTCCATGGTCAAAGTTCCTTTTCTTTTGGGGAGGAAGCACACTCGCTAAAAAGCGGTGTGGCGCGTTCGGATTTGTTACATTTTTAGACATCTGAATTCGAAAAATGTTCGTCGATAGTTACCAGTTATCGGTTGCCAGTTGTCAATCCGCTGTAGCAGTGAGGTAACCTCGCCCCTACGACAGAGGACGTGTCCTATAAAATACGTTTGACAAATTGATAGTGAAGGTTTATACTATGAACAACATTACATCTCAACGAGGTAAACGTTATGATTCCTGATGATGTTTACATCCAAAAAGCAATAGAGGGGAGTGATGAGGCGTTCGATGAACTGATTAAACGCCATCACCCAAAGATTTATGAGATCGCACATCGGATGCTTGGCAACCAAAGAGATGCTGAAAGGATAACACATGCGTCGTTTTTAGCGGCACGCAAGCACATTAAGGATTTTCAAGGTCGCACGGCATTTGGAACG
Organism: Candidatus Poribacteria bacterium; assembly: GCA_007571355.1. Lineage (GTDB taxonomy): Bacteria > Poribacteria > WGA-4E > WGA-4E > WGA-3G > WGA-3G. The sequence continues at coordinate 3,792 of RKRO01000565.1, forward strand.
TGGCTGTCTCGGATTGCTAAGAACCTGTGTTTACAGCACCAACAAACCAAAGCATAATTAGGTGCCCATTTGTGAGGGACGCACCCAACCTCTGTATGGCTCAAGTCTTGAACAACTTGATATTTTTTTTCTTAATCAGCACATTTTTGATCCTCTGCGGTTTCACGGCAAGTGCGGAAGAACTTCCGTTATCGCTTGGCAGACATCTCGCAGCACAAGGCAGCTACGACGCTGCCATCACCGAATACAAACGTTTCCTCTTTTTTCATCCAGGTGATCCGCGCGTCGGTGAAGTGTATTACAATATCGGTCTCGCCTATAGGGCAGAAAGTTTATGGACGGAAGCGATTGCTGCCCTACGGGCTGCAACACATTACGCAATGGACAGGGAATCGAAATCGGAATACCAATTAGCACTCGCGGTAACGCTTATTGCCACAAAGAACTATGATCTCGCCGAGTTAGAACTGATTAAGGTGATGCTGAGAAACCCATCCACCGGACTTCACCGACGCATGCTTTTTCTGCAAGGTGTTTTGTATATCTACCAATTTCGCTGGGAAGAGGCGCGCAGCGTTCTACGTGAATATACGACTGATGCTCGACTCGAAACACTTTTTGACGCGGCGGTTAATACCCCACAAAAATCTGCTGGCGTTGCAAGTGTGTTGTCAAGAGTTCTACCCGGTCTCGGACATATTTACGTCGGCGATTGGCGGGATGGATTAAACGCACTCCTACTGAACGGGGCACTCGGTTTCCTCATCATCGATGCGGTGTTAGATGAACATTATACAGACGCTGCATTATGGGCGGGTCTCGTTTTCATGCGTTACTATCAAGGGGCTACATTCCGTGCCAGAACGGCAGTGGAACAGTTTAATTTACAGAAGTCTCGTCAAGCCGCTGAAGCACTTTTGTGGCGACTCCAAGAGATTGTCAACACGCCCTGAAAAGGACGCTGCTACGTTTCTGAGCGTTTCTGAAAGATGTACACAACCGCGACGAGTACCAGTGCAAGAATGAACGTCCAGATGTTATAGATGTACGCAAGAAACGTCGCGATGGCAAGCAGTACCCATTCATACCAGTGTGTCTTTCGGACAAAGTAACCCATTGTAACAATCGAAAAAATAATGGTGCCGACGACAGCCGTTACCACAGATAGTACGTATTGCTCCGGCGTACCTTCTGTAAATAGGATGTGCGTATAGGCAAACAACAACGGCATGACATAGAGGAGTTTCGCGAACTTGAAACATGCCCATCCAGTTTTCCACGGGTCCGCACGTGCGATCGCAGCACCCGCATAAGCCCCTAATGCAACCGGCGGTGTGATATTGGAGTCTTGGCTGAGCCAGAAGATAATGAGATGTGCAGCGATAATCGGGATCCCCATTTCTGGGGACGTTAGTATCGGTACGGCGAGTTCGGAGGTAATTAAATAAGCCGCGGTGACGGGAATCCCCATTCCCAAAATTAGAGAGGCAGCAGCGAGGAGTAACACCGCTATCGCCTTGTTATCACCCGCGACCGACAGTACCAAATCAGGGAATATCCGTCCCAAACCCGTTAAATCTATAACAGCGACGATGATACCGATAGTGCCCACAGCACCGCCAATAGCGAGCGAGTTCTTTGCGCCGGTCACCATTGTTTCCCATATCCGTTTTGGTGTTAAGCGCGTCTCTGGACGGAAGTAACTCACGCCGATTGTAACAAGAATTGCGAAAAACGCTGCTTTATAGGCGGTATAGCCAGCGATCAAGATTCCGATGAGAGTCACCAACGGCAATAAGTAGTACCAACCGCTTTTGAGGAGGTTCCCAAGTTTGGGGGTCTCTGCCTCTGGTATCCGTTGAAGCCCTTGCTTTTTTGCTTCAAAATGGACCATCACCCAGACAGATAAGAAATAGAGAATTGCTGGTACAATGGATAAGAGAGCGATTCGGCTGTAAGGTAAGCCTGTCCGTTCTGCGATGAGGAACGCGCCAGCCCCCATCACAGGCGGTAAGAATTGCCCACCTACGGATGCAGAAGCCTCAACTGCCCCGGCAACGTGTGGACGGAAGCCTGTCCGTTTCATGAGCGGGATAGTGAATGTTCCTGTAGCGACGGTATTTGCGATTGCACTGCCAGCAACTGACCCGAAAAATCCGGAGGTCATCACTGAGACTTTTGCAGCACCGCCTGTCGAACGCCCTGCTATAGACATCGGTAGGTTGATAAAGAATTGTCCGACCCCGGATTTCTCCAAAAATGCGCCGAAAAAGATAAACAGAATTACGTAGGTCGCCATCACGTTTGCCATGATGCCGAAAACCCCGGCTTGACTGAAGAAGCAGTATTCGATAATTCGACGGAATGGAAACCCTTTGTGTGCGATAGCGTCCGGCATAGACCTACCGAAGAGTGCGTATAGGATACCGACGATCGCGATAATCGGGAGTGCCCAACCAACTGTCCGACGACTCACCTCAAAACTAATGACGATCGCGATCGCACCTACAATAATATCCAGTTGGTTGTAATTGCCAGCGCGATCTGCGAGCTTCGGGTATTCTACAATCCAATAGCCGATGCTAAAAACGCTACCGGCGACGAGTAGCAAATCCAGCACAGAAGGTCGGGATGTAGGCGAGTTTTTTCGGCATCGGTAGCCGACACCGATCAGGGCAAAAGTGAGGAGCAAATAAAAACCGAGATGGTACTGCTCGCTGGCACTGCCGAAACCGGCACTATAGAGATAAAATAGAACGAGGACGGCTGCACCGAATTCAAATATCCACTTGTATATTTTCTTTAATTCAGGGCGCTGCAGACTTTCAAAACTAACAGCGTCATTCGTTTCGGTTTGGAGCATCATCGGCTTACGTTTACGGGATGGGAGCCGTTAATTTCTCCCAATTCCTTAGCCGAATGCGTTCCAATGGATTGAAATCGCCGGATTCGGCTATTGCCTTGGCAGGTTTAGAATTCATGTATTGAGCGTCTACGATATATCCGACTCGACCTATATCTAACCGATCGGCATCCCAGCATGCTGCGACTGTTATATCATCTGTTTCATTCTTATCTGTGTGCCATTCACACGCATAGTAGAGTTTATCGAAGTCATCCGAGGAAATATTGATGAGTTTATCCTTGATTTTAGCGGCATATTCTGCCCCTCTCAGCCCGTGTCCAGGGTCTATAGCGTCGTTTATGCGTCTGCAGTCATGAAACAGTGCGAACAGCTGCACGATTGTCTGATTTGCGCCTGTTTTTTCTGCAAGATATAAACCGTTTCTTTCCACGCGTGCCCAGTGGTCGGGGCCATGTATCGAGCAATCGTTTACAGAGGTCTCCTTCAACACCTGCGACCAAACCGTTTCTAAATTCATCATCGCTCCCTTAAAGATATAGATTGCACATTCGGACGATCTGTTATACGTGCGGTTTTTATTATACCCTATCCGTACGTTTCAGTCAAATTGTTTATTAGAAATGGAAGTCTTTCAAATAACGTTTTCTCAAGAAGATTGGAAGGGTTAGCAATTCATTAAGATATTAGGCGACAATAATCGCGCGCTTGTAAAAGTGTTACTTGGGGAAAAGGGGAAGCAAGGATGGTTTCAAAAAGGCGAAAGCACTTGACTCGGATGTTGGAGAATAAATCCCCTACTTGCCATCGAAAATGAATTATGATAGAATGACAGCACGGCAACTGATTCAGAGAGGAGACACGAAATGGCAATAGGATTGGGCGTTATTGGCATAAATCCGACGAATATGGGTTCAACTGCGACTCTGTTAAAAGATGTACCGGACTTGGAATATGAACTCCGCGGTATCTGTGCGAAGCGGGCAGATGTGCTTGAGAGTTACGCGAACCAGATTGGCGTGGAATTTTGGACGACAGATTATCAGGAATTCGTCCAGCGTGACGATATTTCCGTCATCGCAGTGTATTCTCCAGACCATTTGCACGCGGAACACTGCGTCGCGGCAATTGAAGCCGGTAAACACGTTGTGTGCACCAAGCCGATGGTGACAACATTAGCCGATGCACAACAATTAGTCGATTTGGTGCGCGAACACAAGGTTAAGTTTCTCGTCGGACAGACGATGCGGTTCGACCACCAGTTCCTGACGATGAAACGGTTCTTTGACGATGGCGATTTAGGCGACATCATGGTGGCAGATGCTTATTATGTTCACGACATGCGCGAGGTTTACGATTTCACCCCGTGGCGGCTCCAGGAACCCCAAGATTTGATGTTCGGCGGTGTTGTGCATCCTGTAGATATCCTACGAAGTTTACTCGGCGATGTGGAAGAGGTCCATGCTTACGGTACGAAAGGGCTACTCACGCCGGAATATCCAATAAAGAACAATTTTTTTCTCAATCTGAAGTTTAAGGGCGGACAGATTGCAAGGGCGATGGGGCTTTACGATATTGTCCACCCACCGATGCCGATGATGCAAGTCTCCGTTTACGGAAGTAAAGGGACAATGATCGGCGATTTTACGGATAACAAAGCGGGGCATGTTAAGTTAATGCTGGATAAATCGTCGGCGCGAGAGCCTTTTGAGATGGTGTGCCCCCCTGAAATTGACACGAGTGTCTACGGACACGGACAGACAGTTATCCGATATATGCGGCATTTTCAGCAGTGTCTCAAGGAAGACTTAGAACCGTCTCCGAACGTTGTTGACGGTGCGAAGTCTGTCGCTGTCGGTGTGGCGGCGTGGGAATCTATTGAGACCGGGAAACCTGTAAAGGTGTTCAATGCGTTTTAAGGGTAGATGAAAAAAGAGTGGGCGGATATGGAAATCCGCCCAGATAATGTCTGCTATTTTAGGATGAGCATCTTCCGTAGTGCGGAGGCTTCGTTTGTTCGTAGTTGATAAAAATAGATACCACTTGCGACCCGCTCACCTAAAGTGTTGCAACCATCCCAATACGCTGCCCGATTCCGTTCGGTATAGTAGCCTTCAGACTGATACCCAAGTTCCAGGTGCCGGATGAGCGTACCCTTGGCATCGTAAATGAGAATCTGCACATCCGTACCAATTGACAACTGATATGGAATCCATGTTTCAGGATTGAACGGATTTGGGTAATTCGCGAGGAGTCGCGTCTCTTGTGGTGTCGCTGATGCTAAAAGACTTTGGAGAAACGCAAGCACCTGTTGGTACTTCAGTGAGCCATCATCTGTCAACTGTAAGC
>RKRO01000237.1 GCA_007571355.1 Candidatus Poribacteria bacterium
GAAACACCCCAGCAAAAACCCCCGCCCCGCAAGCAGGGGGGAAGCAGGGGGCCCCGCAAGCAGGGGGGAATGCGTCGGATGTGCCCCACGCAGAGCGGAATTGATTTTGGAATAATAATGAACGACTCAATTGCGATTTTTGTCATGCAAAAAATTCTTGTTTTTAGTTTCAGTTTTATCGGCGATGCGGTGCTGTCTACTGCTGTTATCCAACCGCTACGCAAACACTTTCCAGACGCACATATCACTTTTCTCGTGGGCCCGCGTGCGTTTGATCTGCTTGCTGCTGAGCCCAATATTGCTGCGACCCTTGTTTACGATAACCGAGGCGAACACGCGGGTTGGCGCGGACGTTTGCGGCTTGTAAAAACCTTACGTCATCAAAAATTTGATCTCGTTGTGAACCTGCGGGATAGTCTTACGGCACGGGGTATTGGGGCGGAACATTGGGGCCTGGTGCAAGGGGAAAGCCATCGGCATGCTGTTACCCGCTATCTGGAGGTGCTTCAGAGACATGGCGTTGACACATCGGATGCGCATCCGCATTTACAACTCACTGAAAACGAACAAACCACGGCACACCGTTTTCTTGCTGATATAGGTATTCCCTCAGATCAGTTACGGATCGGTATCCATCCGGGCGGGAATTGGGCATATAAGTTGTGGAATGCAAAGCATTATGCTCAGGTGGCAAGCGTTTTGGCAAAGAAACGAGACGCAGCAATTTTACTTTTTGCGGGTCCCCATGAACGCGATCTCCAAAACAAGGTTGCAGAATCCGTCGATGTTCCGTTGATTCCCATCGAAACGGAACATCTGCGTCACCTTGCGGCACTGATTGCTATGTGTGATGTGTATATCGGGAATGACACGGGCCCGATGCATATCGCTGCGGCTGTGGGGACTCCGGTGGTCGCGCTTTTCGGTTCTACGAATCACATTCGGAGCGGTCCGTATGGGGGTAAGCACACCGTCGTGCAGAGCGGTGTAGATTTAGGATGTAACCCGTGTCATCCGGGTCGGCATCCGGGGGGGTGCGGTGCTGGCAGCTGCGAAGTGATTGCGGGGATTACAGTGGAGCAGGTGTTGGCAGCAGTGGATCGTTATATTTCTTCCACCTCGGTCCCCAATTCGCGTAAATCTTCTTTGAGTTTTTCATAAGCCTCATGCGAGATTTCTCCATCTGACGCTTTCAATTCGAGTTGGATGTTTTGGAAATTGGCTTGCAATTGGCTGAGGTGCTTTGCGACGTTGCTGACCTTTCCGTGTGGTAAGGCGAATCGGAGACCGATTGTTTTTCTGGACGGTTCGGGCTCTATTGTTGGTGTTGGTTCTGGGGAATCAACGTCTCTTGCACGCTCTGGTGGCTCCTGAGGCGGCGGTTCAACAATTAATGGCGGACAAAGCGAGGAGTCGAGGATCACCTCGTCGGGATTTAGCGTGACGGATGCTGACTCTTGTCTGAAAACTCGCAGGACGGGTTGATCGCCCCCTTGATCGCCGATTCCAAACGTGCCTTTCTGAACGCCTTCGCGGATGGCGGCCATCCATGCGTCCCGTAGTGGACGTGGTGCATTCGTTTGCTGCGGCGTGTAATGAAAGGGGAGAGCTGTTGAGGCACTTCCGCTTTCTCCGAGGTAATCCCGTAAAATGTCTTCGGGGGTGATGTGTTCTCGGATGAGGTTCGGTTGGATGAGTACCTCGTCGCTGTCGAAAGTGATGGTGGATGGGGTCTCTCTGAAGCTATGTGGGATTAGCTGCCCGTTTGTCTTTTTGCCGAGTGCGAAGTTTCCTGCTTGTACGCCTTGACGGATGCCGGTTTCCCATGCGGATTGAAGGACGCGTGTTTCCCCCGGGGCGCGGAGGCTGGAGTTCAGGAGCTGCTCGGTGGACACGGTGTCTTCCTGTTTTAGGTAGCGAAGAACAATGTTCCTGGGTCCGATGCTGAGGTGTACAGCACCTTTTACCCGGAGGGTCTCGTAGACAGTCTCGTCGAACGGGGTATTCATGCCGAGGGCGGGCATGCCGAGGTCTTCTTCGCGAAGTCCATCTTTCGTAGGCACTAAGAGGAGTCGGTAATCTTTGCGGACAGCATCGTTCAGTGCTGTCTTAGCGTTCCGCAATGTATCGGAGACCTCTTTTTTCTGGGCCTGTGATAAATTGAGGGAGCGGTCCTTCTGAATCTCCTCATAGGCGATAGTCCTGCTAATTTCATCGTTTAAATGGGTTGCAGTGTTTTTGATGGGGACGAGGAAGAAGAGGGTGTTGCGATAGACGCGCGGTGTTTCTCCACGGGTTTCTATCAGTTTTTGGCAGAACGTGTCGTCGCGTTGCGCGAGGACAATGAGTTTGAGGTCTGCGGTATCTGGGATGTCCATGCCGTCTTTCGGGGCGATGTAGGTTTTCAGGGGTACGGGTCCTGAGGCTTTGAAACACTCACTGCGTTGTTTGGCGGCGCGTGCGTCCCGTTTTTCAGGCGCTACGTTCTGTATCCGAATCTGCACAGTCTGGCTGAGGCCGGGTTGTGCGTCAAAATAAGATTTGCCGTGTTCGGTGCGGAGGAAAGCGAGTTCGTTTGTCAATTGGTTGACGGCTGTGTCGATGTTGCTTGCGGGTATGCCGATGTGTGTT
>RKRO01000350.1 GCA_007571355.1 Candidatus Poribacteria bacterium
CCTTTGAACAGGAACTTCAGCCGATTCTGACGTCGAGGTGTGCGTATGCGGGCTGCCACGACCAAGCAACCGCTGCTGACGGTGTGGATCTCAGCACCTATCAAGCTTTTATCAGCAGCGGCGTATTCGAGGCGGGCGATGCTCAAAACAGCATTATTATCGATGAGATCGTTTCGGGCAGAATGCCTCTTGGCGGTCAACCGCTGTCCAATACGGAAATCCAACTCTTTATCAACTGGATTAACAACAGCCAAGAAGCAATCACTGAGGAACCGCCTGAGACACAAATTCCAATTGACGGGATAATCTCCTTTGATCAGCATCTTCAGCCGATTCTGACATCAAGATGTGCGTATGTGGGCTGCCACGACCAAGCAACTGCTGCTGACGGTGTGGATCTCAGCACCTATCAAGCTTTCGTCAGCAGCAGAGTATTCGAACCGGGTAATCCGCAATCCAGCGATATTATTGAAGAGATCGTTTCAGGGAGAATGCCCCCTGGGGGACCCCCATTGAGTGATGTGAGCATTCAACTTTTCGTTGATTGGATCAATCAGCAAGCCCCTGCCGATTTTCCTAACCTCGTCGATGACGACGATGATTATGACGATGACGACGACGATGATGACGACGACCATGATGACGACGACGATGATGACGACGACCATGATGACGATGATGACGACGACCATGATGACGATGATGACGACGACCATGACGATGATTATGACGATGACGACGACGACCATGACGACGACCATGATGACGACGATGACGACGATGACGACTAATAGTCCTTCCAATATTTTTCCTACTTCAAAGTACGTTAGAGGCTGGTTTCATACCAGCCTCTATGCTTAATCCGCCTGCTTGCCCCTCTAAAATTGCCTCTAAACGCACTTGCATTCAGCAGATGGATTCTGCTATACTATTTCCAATCGCTTCTACCCTTCAAAGGTCAATCTTGACGTATGCAATTTATCAAACATTTTTCAGAAATTAGCGATGCTGATTTGCAGCTCGTCGGTGGAAAAGGGTTGAACCTTGGAAAACTGACGAAAGCGGGGTTTCGCGTGCCACAGGGGTTTTGTGTCACCACAGATGCCTATCGATTTTCTGTCCGGAATCCATCAGAACAGAACGCAGATGCTATCAAATCATTTGTATTGGCGCCGGAACTTATTACAGAAATCGAAGCGGCACACGAGAAATTGCAAACAGCCACAGTCGCGGTACGCTCCAGTGCGACTGCAGAGGATTTAGCGGAAGCGAGTTTTGCGGGGCAACAAGATACCTTCTTGAATGTAGCGTCTGATGGGCTTTTAGCTGCGCTGAAAGCGTGCTGGGCATCGCTCTGGTCGGAACGGGCTATCGCGTATCGGCAGACACAAGGCATCGCCGATGAAGGGTTAGCAATGGCGGTTGTCATCCAAGAGATGTGTAAAGCGGAGGTCTCCGGTGTGCTTTTCACGGTCAGCCCTCTGCGTGCGGATATCGCGATTGTTGAGTCGAATTGGGGATTGGGCGAATCGGTTGTTTCTGGGGCAATTACACCTGACAGTTTCCATATATCGCGGGAAACAGGCGAGGTTTTAGAAAAAAACATTGCGGCAAAACGTGAGATGGTAACCGCTGCGGGGGTCGGTGAGGTATCGCCTGCCCAACAAGACGTTTCGAGTCTAACAGATGCACAACTGAAAGAATTGACACAACTCGGCATGGCGGTTGAAAATTTCTATGGGCAGCCGATGGATATTGAGTGGGCATTCGCCGATGCCCAGTTCGTGTTGTTGCAAGCCCGCGACATTACCACACCCATCGCCGCAACTACGCCCTCCGAGCGCGGGCATCCCTTCCCTGGAGCCGACACGGAGTCCGTTGAAAAACTTCGCCAAGAAGAGATTCAGAAACTGGCGGCATATACGGAAACACCCGGTACTGTTTGGTGTCATCACAACCTCGCGGAGGTGTTACCTGCACCACTGCCGATGACGTGGGCGATTGTCAGGGATTTTATGTCGGGGGCCGGTGGATTAGGGCGGGCGTATCGCAGTTTAGGGTTTCATCCGAGTGCAAAGGTGGATAGCAACGGTATCCTTGATTTGATCTGTGGACGGATCTATGTTAATTTGAACCGTGAGGCGGAACTCTATTTCGACGGGTTCCCTTTCGCGCACAATTTCGACACCTTGAAACAGAACCCCCAGCAGGCGATGTACGCACAAGCACAAACCGACATTAGGCGTAGCACCGCGTCATTTTGGTTGAAACTGCCGCTCCATATTATGCGTATGAGCAGCGCAGAGATACGGCTACGACGCATGCGATCCGATTTTGATCATGTGCTAACAACGGAGGTGTTCCCGACGTTTCAGGCAGAAGTTGAAGCAGAACGAGATATTCCATATACAGCGTTATCGGATGCGGAATTGGTGGCTAAATTTCAGACATGGCGCGCCAAGACACTGGACGATTTCGCGCCGAAGGCGTTGACGGCTACGCTGCTCGCCGGTTTTTCACTGCAACGGTTAGAAGTAGCACTCCAGAAATGTATGGAAGAGACCGCTGCAAAAACGCTTGCAAGCCGACTTATTAGCGGGTTATCCGGTAACCTTACCGTCGAGACCAACAAGAAATTACAGCAGGTGGCAACTGGAGATTTGGCACCTACCGATTTCCTGAAGGCCTACGGACATCGTGCCGTTGGCGAATTTGAATTGGCAGTACCGAGATGGCGTGAAGATACGACTTACCTCGAACAGGTCAGCGCATCCCTTCGACAGGGTGCCTCTGAAACCGGTGGACAACAACATTTTAAACGCCAGGCGGAACAACACGCGTCCGCGGAGCGGGACCTCAGCGAACTGCTTGCAGACAAAGCGGGTTTACGGAAACAGGTTGAGAGTGAACTCGATTTCACGAGACGTTACATGCCTTTCAGAGAGACAGCGAAATTTTACCTGATGCTCGGCTATGAACAGATTCGACGTGCTTTAGTTGAATTGGACAACCGTTACGAACTTGAGGGCGGTATTTTCTATCTGGAGCCAGCTGAATTAGAGCAGCTGATTGGTGGTGATGATTTCGGTAATATTATCGCCACGCGAAGGACTCAGCGGGAGTTGATGTTACAGATTGAAATGCCGGATGTCATTTTCAGTGATGCTCTGGAACAGGTTGGCGCGCCAGTGTCAATTGCCGCAGCGAAGGCATATACCGGCATAGGCGTTTCAGCAGGCGTTGCAACGGGAAAAGCACGTGTGCTGCTGATGCCCTCAGACGTAAATCCATCTGACCGCGATTATATTTTGGTGTGTCCATCGACCGATCCTGCGTGGACACCACTTTTTCTGCATGCAGCGGGATTGGTGATGGAGCGAGGCGGAATTTTGTCACACGGCGCGGTTGTCGCGAGGGAGTACGGTGTTCCTGCCGTTGCCAACTTACCGAACGCCACTCGGCTTATCGCTGATGGACAGCTGCTGCACATTGATGGCAACCAAGGGATCGTCTCAATTCAGGGCGAAGCCCCTTAGTGGGAGAACGCAGATGTTATCCGATGTCTATTCAGAGAGATGCCGACAAAAACGTAGAAAAACGCGTAGCGCGTTTCTAATATCGTTGGTGTTACACACTATCGCAATAGCAGTTATGAGTATCAGTTATATCCAGTGGTATCGTCCGATGTTGCCTTCGGAACCGCTCATTTCGGAAGCCATTTCGGTGACGGAACTCCGCCGTTTTCATGTAAGTAGTACCCGCAAACGGGCGATGCCAGCGCGGCGTTCCACACCTATCCCTACGGAAAATTCGCCTGCTGCCAATCAGAACATCGTGAAACTAAGACATTCGGCACCGCCAACGCTATCCAATGCCTCAATCCGTGTGTTAAAAACGGATGCCCGACTGCCGATGGCAGAGACCGCGCTACGCGAACACACGACAGAAACGCCAGCATGGAAAACAATTGCAACCGCACCTGCACAGGTACCCACACTCGCGCCTAAGCCCAAAACGGCGCAGGGACAAACCGAGGCGAACGAAACTGAAAGTCGCAAAAGTCCTGCCCAACCTATTGACAGAGATGCTCGGATGGGAGAGGCACTGGAAGGTATCGCTGAGAGTATCGCTGATGGCGTAACCGAAAATGCTGTTGATCTCGTTTTTCTGCTTGACATTAGTGGGAGCATGATAGATAATATCCGCGCAGTCGGTAGGCAGTTGAATCGGATGGTAACGGTATTTGAAGAGAAAGGTATTGACTTCACACTCGGTATCGTTATTTTCAGGTACCTTGAGCGTGATACTATTATCCATCCACAGACGCGAGATGCCGAGAGATTCAAACGGTTGTTAACGACCCATGTTGTTGCTGGCATGGGCGATGAGCGGGCACACAACGCCATCATAAAAACGATTCGCCGCGTTGATTTCCGTGAGGGTGTGAACCGTCGATTTGTGCTTGTTACCGATGAGTTTACCAAAGGGTCTTACACATTGGCAGAAGTGCTGAAGCAATGCTTTCAGAATAACATCACCATAGATGTCATCGGTATTAATCACACCACGCATAAAGCACTAACGACTAAAACCGGGGGACTCTGGTACCCCATCCCCATACAAGAATAGCAGTCAGTACTGAAAAGAATAGTTTTCAGTTAAGAGATATGTTCTAAAGTGAGCGTAGCCCGTAATGAAATGGAGGGCGGCTCTAAAGAAAGTCATTTCAAATGTCAATCACCTGTCAGTTAACCGCAAGGAATTTTTAAAAATGAAATGGGCATTGAATACCTATCAAACTTGCCAAGCGTGGGAATTAGGACGGATACTTGACACCGCTGAGGCGACCGGCTATCACGGTGTCGAGTTATTAATGGACTATAAACAGACACACGGATGTGAGTGGGATACCCAAAGAGAGGTTTGGGATGGATTAAAGGCGCAAGTAGACGCGAGTGGGGTTGTTATTTCCTCACTGACGAGTTGCCAAAATTTCCACTCCGAAAACGCTGCGGACCGTGAGGAGACTGTCCAGCGTGTTACACGCGTCATTGATATGGCAGAATTTATGGATTGCGACCATGTTCGCGTACTTGGTGACCGATATTCGGAAGAGAATCGCGAAGCAGTTGTCGGGTATGTCACAGATGGATTGAAGGCACTCGGCACCTATGCGGGTGAAAAGGGTATTACTGTCTCCATTGAGATGCACGGTTCTTTCACAGACCCAGATTCGGCGATGGAAGTGATGGAAGGTGTGAATCTGTCGAACGTCGGTTTTGTTTTCAATTCGCAATTTGTAGGGTGTGATGCTGGCAGTATAGAGCCGCTCTTTTCGCGTATCGCCCCGCACATCACCGCAGTACATACGCACCGAGTGGAAGAACCGGCGACGTTTGATCTCTACCGACAGATGTTTCAATGGTTAGACCTTATCGGTTTCTCAGGCTATATATCCAATGAATGTGCTTATACGGGCCCTGATCCAGAGAAGGTGCTTGCCCTCTACGTTGGGCTCTTCAAAGCGTTTGTTTAAAGATGGACACACTACAACCCGCACATCCTTATAAACGGGTGGCAATTCCAGGCGCATTTCTGAACGAAACAGCAGGAAAAGCGTGGGGTGGCGATATCCGCATCGGCGACTTGACCGGGAATGGTACTGTCGATTTTCTGGTGTATAAGTCGCTCGGTGGCATTCATCCGTGTTTTCTGGGCGCGTTTACACTTGAAGGCGAACCCCTCTGGTCCATGGGTAATAAGCATCTCGAAATCAGAGACGCGGATGCCAAAGATACTTACCTGACAACATGCTCACCTGACCGTCCCGGGCCCGTTGCTATTTACGACATCGATGCCGATGGACAGGCGGAGGTTATCTGTTTCTGGATAGATACGGATGTATCAGAGGCGAGTAAATGGGATCTGTCTGCGATTCACTTGATGATTTTAGACGGTGCGACAGGGACCATCAAACGGAGTGCCGCGCCTGATGCATTGCGTCAGTGTGATGCTGACGCCGAAGGTGAACGCCACATCCCAAACTATGTCCATCAACGGTTGATGATCGCTAACTTCTCTGGGAACGCGCAACCACAGGATTTCGTCGTCAAGGTCGGTGTGAATCTGCTCGCCTTTAACCACAAGTTGGAACTGCTCTGGCAGTATACCGATGCGTGGTTCCGCTATCCGAAACATTCCGCATATATTCCAGCAGTCGGCGATTTTAATGACGACGGGCTTGATGAAGTCAATGGCGGAAATTTCGGGCTTGCCGCGGATGGCACTGTGCTCTGGAATCGTTTCTTCGGCGATAACATGGACTCTGTCTTGGTTTCCGAATGGAATGGTCATAAACGGGCTATCCTCTCTGGTGGTGGACAGGTGGTTGATGCCGAAGGGAGTCCACTTTTCTCACTCGGCTTTGATATTGTTCCGCACGGGCAAGAGATTCGGTGCGGCAAATTGCTCTCGGACGTATCCGAGGATGCTTTGGTTATCCGTTACAACGGACACCATCCGGATCTGATGGTGGTAGACAAGAACGCACAGATGAGAAGTCGATTTCGCGTTGATGAAACGCCGAACAACACAGGTTTGGAAGTGGTTCGCTGGCACGGGATCGGAAATCCCGAATTGATTTATAGTCCCGCTGCGCTTTACAATAGTGCCGGAGAGAGGGTGGTAACGTTCCTTGAACTCCCGCCGCCGACGGGGGGCAGAATGGGGTGGTATCACTGTTTTCCTGCCGATGTCTGTGGCGATGCCCGCGAAGAAGTTATCCTCTACGATCCCTATAGTGATGCAATCTATATCTACACGCCATCGCCTTTTCAACATGATCTTTTTGGAGGGTATCTGCATACCCAAAGACAGTATAATGCCCGATTAATGGACTAAAGCATAAGATAGACGAGGGGCGGATAAATCTCTTAGGGATCGTACATCTCCCCAGTAGCGTCGGAATTAACCAAACACCATCGCGGAACGTAGTGAAATCATGATCAGAAGTACAGCGTTCGAAAACAGGGATACCAACGTGGTCAATAAATTTCTGCTTATCTCAATTGATTGTTGGCGGTACGATGCGCTCAGTCGGACGAATCCGCTTTTCAATACACCGAAGTTTGATCTGCTGACGCAGGAGTTTTCGCTCGCTGAAAAGTTTTTTGTGTCAGCACCTGCGACTCGTCCCTCTCATACCTCCTATTTCACAGGGCTTTACCCGTTTGAGCACGGTGTCTACGGTCAGACCTACCTCAAGATGTTTGAGGACATTCCAAACCTGTTTCAGATATTCAGTGATGCGGGGTATCATATCACGGGCCGTTCTGAACGTCCGGAGGTGTTCCGTTTTCTCGATTTTGAGCCGTTTATCACATCGATTGATCCGAATGCACAAGCGCAACATCTCGGTTCACTTGAGGCTTTGATACAACACTTGAAGCAACCCTCTAACATACCGCAGTTCTGTTTCCTGCATTTTTGGTATACACACGGCGGTTATGGCATGAGTGGGATTCCGGACGCGCCAAGCCTCAAATGGCTTGTCGATAATGGGCGGACAGATGAGGCACTGCGTTTCTACTACGCAGCGGCGACACATATCCTCGAATTTAAACTCGTTGAAATCCTGAAACAGCTTAAACTCCCAGAATGGGCTGTTTTCATCTTCGGTGACCACGGTGAAGGTATCTGTGAGGAGCTTATCGACCACGGCAGTACGCTGAATCAGAACGTGCTACACGTGCCGCTGTTGGCGCATATTCCTCATGTACGCGACTTAGAATTCCCGGATGCACCCCTCTCCGCCATCGATCTGTTCCCGACGATCCTGAATCTTGCCGGTATGGATGTGGATTATCAAGGCTACGGACAAAATCTGCTATCTTCATCGGAAATTGATAAAGACCGCTTGGTATTGTCGGAGTTGGATAGCCTTTATGGGATCGGGTTTCTGAGCAAAAACAACTTGGAAATGCCACACCATCGCGTAACTTCCCGGACGACGGTTGACAATGTGGAAATTAACAAATATTCAGAAGGCGTTCGGCTCTGGTCACTGACGGATGGTGAATATCTCTATCGTGAAGATGAAGAGACGGGTGAGTTCGTGTATCGGCATGTCTTGAACGGCGAGGAGCTCACCTGTGAGGATCCTGATCGCTTCCGAGATGCTTACGACGACCTTTTGGTGAATTCCAATTACCAACATCTACAAGTGCAAGAATCCACGACTGAAGAGACAAAGATTTTAGAGGGCAAGTTGCGGAATCTGGGATATATTGAGTAAGTTCAAAGTTTGCTGTAGTCTTCCGAGAAAAATCCCTAATGAAACTTTTTACGTCTTTATGTGCGTGCTTCGCCATTTTTATTTTTGGCGGATGTGCCGCAAAATCGCATCAGGAAGAACTTATTCCCCTTGCCGATATTGTCAACGATGTTGAAGCACACGGGGGCAACTCAAAATACAAAGGACAAAAGGTTACGATTACCGCTGCTGGCAGAATTTACCCGAGTGCTGAGGGTACACCGCCAAAATTAGAACTGTTTACGCATCACGACAGCGTCTATTTTTTTATCACCGATTCGAACGCTAAGTTCGCGCGCAATCACTACTATTTGAACTACATGGAGAGTCATCTGGCACACATTCGGGGGCACACAACTTACACCTTCACACTTTTTATCAAAGACATTACTGCAGACACCACTATACACGGAAATCGATTCTTTACTGTTTGGACTGATGTCCCTGAACGCACCGCGAAAGCAGATATTGAAGTCATCAATACGACACTCGAACGCATTGTGGCGGATGACCAAAATTATGTTGGGAAAACAGTAGGACTTCAGGCAACTGTTTCGCTCGACAGGCTAAATGCACTGCTGGGGATTCAAGATGATGTGGACCCGGAATTGGTAAAAGATTATTCAGGGGCGATGACGCTTGCCACAAAGAATAGAAA
>RKRO01000334.1 GCA_007571355.1 Candidatus Poribacteria bacterium
GCCACATCTCATCGCTCGGTTCGCTTGTCAATTTTCGTAGCCCCCGTGTCTCAAACGTATACCGATAGAGATCATAATTCGGGGCGGGTTTATCCATGAGCTTGAGTGAGAAAAGCATCGCACGGTCATTCTCCCTCCAACTCGCGCCGCCAACAATAAAATTGTTGCCGAGGCGGTCCGTTATATCGGAAATTTCCTTTGTGCCACCACCGATACGTTTGATATAGAATCGGTTGACATCGCCATCGCGCAGCCACTTAGATTCATCAAAGAGGATCCGTTGTCCATCTGCTGACCAGCGCGGGAAGTATCTAAGAGTCGGTGGGCCATCCAACGGGGGATCCGGGAGGACTCGGCGTTGGTTTTGCCCGTCGGTATCCATCACGAAGATCGTTTTCCATGCGATCCCGCCGATCCCGTTACGGATGATGAGAAACCGCTCAAAAACGATCTGTGTGCCATCCGGCGACCAATCCCCCGCAGTGGAAGGGGCCTCCCTGCCGCCCGCAGTGACCTGTGTGACACCGTGCGTTGCCACGTCTATGATGTGCACTTCCCAAACACCACTTCGGGTACTTGAAAAAGTGATCTGTGTGCCATCCGGCGACCAAGATGGCACATTATCGATGACGTTGTTATGGGTGAGACGTTGCGGGTGTGTGCCGTCGACGTTCATGACGAACAGTTCTGCTGTGGTTTGGCTCTTCTCTTTCTCCATGTATCGGGTAAAGGCGATCTGTGTGCCATCCGGCGACCAACGGGGGTATCTGTCATACGCCGTGGTGTTTTGCGTGAGTCTGCGTCTCTGGGAGCCGTCATCGTTCATCACAAAAATATCACCATCCATCGTAAAGACGATTTTCGCGGCAACGGGAACGGTCGCACCCGCGAACAAGAACAGCCCACCCGCGATCATAAATGCAAGTGTTCGTGAAAGAGCGGTTGTTTTTTGACGACTCATTGTGTTTTTCCTTATAGACTGTGGGGTTTGGGATCCCCCGCGGCGAGGGCGAAAACCGCATCGCCGCGGGGATATCCGACCGTTTCTTTTAGAAACCTAAAATATCAAAAGAAGTGGAGGCTTGTGCCGAGGGAGACAACGAGACCTTCACATTCGTCGGTAGGTGTCTGATATCCAAGGCACCTTCCGCCCACATATAGCCCTGTCCTGGTCTTTTGTTTCTCAGGCTGAACACCCAGTCTTCGTAGATACTTCCCGAATTATTTGCGCCGACGATGGCGGTATCTTCCTTGGGGTCTGGTACAACTGAGCCCCCGTTCCAATACAACCCCATTGTGGCAGTCGTATACATTTTCACACCTCCTGGGCCATCATTCGAGACGTAAAAAGAATAATAGAGAGAGGCGGTTTCGGTGGTGTTATCAAAATCCGTTGTGATGTAGACGGAACCGTAAACGGTATCATCAAAGAACCAGTCATTTGATTCGCCCCAATTGTACGCGTCGGCATTGGTGAGAACGAGACACGAAGTTGCGAAAAGCAACGTCAGTGCAAAAACAAAAAATCGTTTCATAAGCATTCTGAAAATCTCCTTTTGGCTCCTTGTAAAGAGCCGTTATTTCTATAGGAGACGTGATTTAGTATAACACGCCTCCTGTTTGTCTGTCAACAACTTAAACACAATCCAATCAACTCTCGTTCTTTCAGTCAGAAGCTACGTCGAATTCTTTTCGGAGCAGGCCACGCGCTTCGTGAAGCTTGCGTTTGACCGTGCCGAGTGGCAGATCCAGTTGCTCCACAATCTCTTTCAACGTTAATCTGTCAAGATAAAACAAGATAGCCGCTTCACGGATATGTTCAGGCTTACGCGGTAGGCTTCGCACAGTTTCAATAAGGTCTGCTTTCAATTCTTCTTCACGCAGAAGAACATCAGCGTCTCTATTGACATAAAACGCCAACGCTTTGTCTTCGTAAGGGCGTTCACCTTGTGAATGGTAGGCTTTGTTGTAATACCGCCGACACTGAATTATAGTAAAGCCCGTAAGGATTGAAACACATCACATCGAAGCAATGCCCCTCTGATTCCCCCCTGCTTGCGGGGGGGAAGGGGGGGGATCCTTGTCCAAGTGTGCATTGATTTTCGGATTTCACTATAAACCTTCAGTCGTTATTCTACCGTTCTCCATTCAGCATTAACCGGATTGGATTTGGGCATAGAGGACAGATTATCCTCAAAAGGTTCAGAAAAATGAAAAAAGTTAAGAAAAAAACGGAAGAACAGAGATTAGTAGTCTTTCAACTTTGAACTTGACGGACGGTTCGTAGTAGTGCGATTCATCGCACGTCCACAACGCAATAACGGGCAATGAAGGGTTTCCCTACGACAAACATTAGCCACTATAAAACGCAATCTTGATGCAATATTAGAAGGGTAACGATATGCCGTGAGAAATGATTTGACATGGACGTAACAGTTCGGTATAATTGTAATATTGGAGATACAACAATCAAAATGCTTTCCGAATAAAAAGCCCCAAAGGAGAAGATAAGAGATGACTCGTTTTCGTTTTGTGTTAGCACTCATCGCGTGCGTCGGGATGTCCGTTAGTATCGTTTTGGCACAAGGTGAAGGCGCAGCTGGTGGAACCGTTCGTGGTCAAATTGTGGATACCAGCACCAAGCAGAATCCGATTGAAGGCGTTGAAGTCAAGATTGTTAATACAGAGGGTAAAGAATTCACAGCAACAACTGACGCGAACGGCGATTACGTGCGGGCCGGTCTGCCCGCGGGGCGTTATCTCATCAGCATCTATAAAGAAGGCTACGGTGATCGCGTTGGGAAACCGGTTACAGTCGTTAACGGCGGGGACCATTTCCTACCGCTCAAGATGACCCAAAAGTCCGGTGTTGCTACTTTCTTGCAAAGATTCGGAGTCGGACCCCAGGAAACCTTTAAGGATATACATAAGGACATCCATGAGAACATGGTAGAAAAACCGAATGAACATTGGTACAATCTCACTTTGATGAACAATAAAATCGGTTACGTGCATACATCTACGGATAAAACCGAGTACGAAGGCGAAAAGGTAGCTCGAACCAAAATTGACATCGTCATGAATTTTAAGGCACTCGGAACCGATATAACAGTAGAGATTACCCGTGTTGAATATACGGGTGCCGATCTAATGCCGCGCTATTTCCTCTCAACCTCCAATGAGTCCGGTCTAAAACAGGTGGAGGGGCGCATTGTAGAGGGCACCGCCTACATGAAGACGACGCTCAACGGTGAAACCACCGAATCAGAAGTCGCTGTGCCACCGGATACGATTTCTGAACACACAGGCGTGGAATCGCTCTTCCGGGAAGGTCTTAAGATAGGCGACAAACGGAATTTACACATTTTCAGTTTTGACCTCCTGAAACCTGTAAAGATAGAAATTGAGGTTGAAGGGCAAGATACCTTAACCTACCAATCCGAAAAAAAAGAGGTTTACGTTTTGCGCCAAACGATGGATATAATGAACGGGATCACCGCGAAAGTTTGGCTTGATGCCGACGGCGTAAACTATAGAACAGAAACACCGATGATGGGATTCGCCCTGATAACGGCGAAAACGGATAAGAAAACAGCGCTGAGGGGGATTGAAGAGATTGATGTCGTCTTAAAAACGCGTATTCTCCCATCCGGAGGCCAGCCGGCGCGGAACGCTAAAGACTTTGAAGCGGATGTCACATTGACATCGGGAAGTCTCCGTGATGCGATCATGTCTAATTCGCGTCAAAAATTGGAAGTAAAGAGCAAGCATGTAGGCAGGCTCTCTATTCAAGTACCGCCGGTTGCAGCGGCGGATTGTCCCGATTTGCCGATTCAGAATGCTGAAGGTGAGTTTCTTGGCGCGAGTGCCTATATTCAGACCGATGCCCCGGCTATTCGTGCGAAAGCACAGGAAATATTGGATGGAGAGGTTAATGCTTGGCGCGCGGCAGAAAAATTATGCGGATGGGTTCATACTGCTATTAGTGAGAAGAAAATGAGCGGCGGCTTCGCATCATCATTAACGGCCTTAGAATCGCTTTCTGGCGATTGCACGGAACACACTGTGCTTTTTATTGCATTAGCACGCGCGGCTGGCATTCCGGCACGGATCTGTTCAGGTGTCGTTTATTCAAAAGATGCCTTCTACTACCATTTCTGGCCCGAAGTCTATGTCGGCACCTGGGTCCAGATGGATCCAACATTGGGACAGACCATCGCCGATGCGACGCATATTCAACTTGGCGGCGGTAAGCTGGAATCGGATAACCTGATGGAATTCGCTGAAGGCGTTTTTCGTACGCTCAATCAACTTGAAATTGCTATCCTCCCATAGGAAGGATAGCCAATAGATGGGAAGCACTACCGCCTCCGCTGGGCGAGGTTTCTAAATCTCGCCTGCTGAAAAGGGTCAGCTGCACGCCGCTTTGACAACTATAGCCCCTAAATTATAGTAAAACCCGTAAGGATTGAAACACATCCTATCGAAGCGAGGTCCCGCTGATTCCCCCTGCTTGCGGGGAGGAAGGGGGGGGTATCCTTTAAAAGTGTGCATTGATTTTCGGATGTTACGATAAAACCTGCTCAATCTAAAAAGAGGTACAGGATTAACAGGAAATCTGCCTGAAGCGAAGTGGAAGGCAGCCCAGAATCCCACAAATTTAAAAATTGGCATTTCTCAACCCACTTTTTCTCTTCGGACTCCTCGCCGCTGGTATCCCCCTCATTATCCATCTCTGGAATCGCCGTCGCGTTGTGACAATTGATTTTAGCAGCCTGATGTTCTTGAGAGCAGCACATCGCGAAAATGCGCGTCGCTTCCAACTCAGACATCTTCTAATTCTGCTATTGCGGATGGCAATCATTGCGCTTATTGCGCTCGCCTTAGCGCGCCCGTTTCTGACGCTTGGACTGCCAGTCGCCTCTGTGCGTGCGAAAACCGATGTCGTTATCGTTATGGATACCTCCTACAGCATGGCGTACCAAGACGTTGACGGCATCAGGCTTGAAAAAGCGAAAACATTGGCAACGGATATCCTGGAAACGCTGCGACACGGTGATAGTGCCGCGCTAATCTTAATGTCAGATATTCCGAAACCGATCTTCCGACAACTCACACCGGATATCGGGAGTGTCATAGCAGCGGTTAAGGACACAGAAGTCTCTTACCGCGCCACAAATGTTCAGCCGAGTCTTGAACTGGCACACGAAATTCTGGCTGAATCAGAACAGCTAAACAGAGAAATCTATCTCATCTCAGACTTTGCGAAAAATGGGTGGGAAAACTCGGATAGACTCCTCAATCGTTCGGGTGCGCGTGTTTCTTTGATACCCGTCGCCGAAGGAGAATCGCATAACACAAATATTGAAGAGATTCGTCCATCGAATCAACTAATAGGCGTGTATTTACCGTTCCAATTAAATGTGACGACTGCGAACCATTCGGTAGCACCATTGGCACGGAGCATCATAACGTTGTTTATTGGAAGCGAGAAACAGAAAACTGTGAGTTTTTCAGCGGCAGCCAACGAATCACTGAATACGAATTTAACATACAATTTTTCTACACCCGGAACACATACCGGCTATTTTACATTAACCTCGGATCGGCTTAATATTGACAATCGGCGTTATTTCGCTTTGAACGTTATCGGCGAAGTACGTGTGCTTTGCGTCGGCGAACAGACCGAATACCTCACATTGGCACTAAATCCACGTCATATTTCCGCCCTGTCCGCTGCTACCGATGCTGTGGTTTCTGAAGATATAAATCCCGGCGGCGTAATGATTCTGCCGACCCAATGTACACCGAATCAATTTGAAAGGTTCCCACTTGAAGATTACGATGTTATCATCTTAGCAGATGTTGCGGAGATCACGCCTCAAGCGGGTGCGCAGCTTCAAACGTTTCTCCGTCACGGCAAAAGCGTCATCGCGTTTGTAGGCAGTGGCAGCGAAATAGAGAGTTACAACCGATTTGGCGACATTTGGATGCCTGCCAAATTCGGTGGTACGCTCACATGGACACCCCCACAGCAGGTTCAGATGTACCAAGAGACACACCCGATATTTGAGATTTTCCCGAGCGGCAGATTTTCTGCACAGTACGCACCCCGGTTTTACAGCGGTGTGGTGCTACGTCCTACGTCTGAATCAAAAGTCATCGCACATTTCGGCGACGATACGCCGTTTCTAATTGAACGTAGCCACGGGAGAGGGACCGTCTTACTCTACAACTGTGGTCTATTCGCGCAGCAAAACGGTAATTCTAACGCGGGTGCCGGCCCTTCCAGAACGCAGACTTATACAAATGATCTGCTCGTTAACCCGTACTTTCTCCCGATTCTTCAACAGAGTGTGCTTTATACTGCGGCAGCAAATAACAACCGTGTAACATGGGGTGGCCATATCGGGGATACCTACACAGCGCGTTATCCCCGGAGCGCGGGTGGGAAAGCCACCATTGAATTGAAAACTGACACCGATACGCCAGGGAACGAGGGCTCTGATACCGATAACATCACCGTGGTTCCGATTGCTGAAGACGGTACACTGCAATTCCGAGGCACTGAGCGTCCGGGTATCTATCAGATTGAAGTGCGAACCCAAGATAGGCTCCAACGAGACTTTTTTGCGGTTAACGTCGATCCGAGAGAGGCTGATTTGGTACAGATCCCGCTGCAACAAGCCGCTGCACGCGTCGACGCACAGACCGGAACAGACGAGTCGACCGAAGGCACAACAATAGCCGCCGATACTTACAACAGGAAAAGACACGGTAGGGAAATATGGGGTGAATTGCTGCTCTTGACTGTTTGTCTGATGCTCTTTGAAAGTTATCTCTCGAACCGGGGTACGCACGCGTTAATGGAAACGGACAAAAAATTCGCTGACGGCAGGTGAGGTATAATGCAAACCAATTTTGGGGATGTTATGCGTCTGCTTGGAACTTTCTGTTTAATTGCGCTGCTGAGTATCGGAGGACAAGTAGAAGTTTCAGCAGCCGCTGACCAGCCCCCGCGAACAGCAATAGAGAGAACCCAGAAGCCATCTGCTTTAGGAAACCGAAGAGTGGATTTGGGCGATAAGGCGAATATCGTGCGGAGCCTCGTTATCAAGGGGAATCATTCATTCTCCGAACAGCGAATTCGCGCCCTGATGCAGACAGATGTATGGAGCGTATACGATGAAAGCGTTCTGGAATCAGATTTTCAGGCGATCATAAATTTTTATAAGGAAAATGGGTATCGTTTTGCGCGCATAAACAAAGGACAACTCTCGGTAAAAAAATTTGCGGATGGCGTTTATCTGGGTATTGAAATTGACGAAGGGGCTATCGGGGCCATCACCTTATCCGGTAATGAGAAAACCAAGAAGGATGTTATTCTCCGTGAACTCTTGTTTGAAGTTGGGGATGTTTACATAGAAGCCGATAAGGAGGAAAGCGAACAAATACTCCGTGATAAGAGTTATATTGGCGCAGCAAAAATTGCCCCGTTGTGGGATACGAGTTCCGATACGGTAGCGATTCAGGTTAATGTTACGGAACTTTGGTCGCCTCCACTGCCATCAATTGACCCTGCATTGAACAGTCAAGGGGGAACTTTTCTTTTAGGCTTGCGGGAATCCAATGTATTTGGATCCGGCCACGACACTGAAGTGCGTTATCAACGGATCAGTGAGATCGGTGAAAAAACAAAGAGTCTTCTCACATGGAAGTATCGCATGCCCCGTGTTGTCAATTCACATTGGAACTTTGATGGTGCTTACATTCAGAAGCGCGAAGGCGATTCATGGGCAATTGTATTAGAACGTCCGCAATATACATTGAAAAGCCGTTGGAGCGCAAGGTTTACGCTATCAGAATCCGTCGGCGATTTCTCATGGTTTGAAACGGATCCGTCTTTCGCTAAATTAGAGCGAACAGATAGGTTTGAAGTCAATTTACGGGGCGTGTCGGGTCGGATCCGGCGATACTTTGGGGACCGAGAGCGGCAAAACTATATTGGACTTTGGGCAGCTTCACGGCGTTCAAAGTATGTATTAATCGAGAAAGAATTCCCTTCCGCGGCGAATCCATCAAATCGAGACATCAAACTGGTTGGCATTACTGTCGGACGAAAACGGGTTACTTATCACAAGGCGCAGTTTATCAGAAGAATTGGGCGCGAGGAAGTTTTTTTTGTAGGGTCTGAATACGCTTTCTCATTAGGGCACGCCTCACATCTATACGGCTCAGACAGATCAGAAGGCTACGCAAATCTTATCGGTAGAGCAGGATGGACACGCGGAAAACGGATATTAGGCACAACGCTTATAGATATCAGTTCATATTTCACAACACACATTGAAAACTCAACGCTTCAGGCGCGAACCTCCTGGTACTACACGGATGTATTCAATACAGGCGACATTTATACAGTTGACAAAGGATTTCGTAAAAACGGGTTTTTAGATTTTCATCAAACGTTTGTAGCAGAATTCAAAACAAGACTGGAGTTCGGTTGGTATGGTGAAAGCCAAGTCGTCCTCGGCGCTTTCAACGGGCTGCGAGGTTACAACTACCGACAATTTAACGGGGAAAAAATGATAGTGCTGCGCCTTGAGAGCCGAACCATTTGCGGTGGAACACCCTTCAGGAAACTTGACGAAGCAATCGAAGCAGTTGCCACTTTCATCGCGAAACCATTTATCAAACGCTCCGTCAATCTTGGCCTTATTTTAAGCGCGACCGCCTTTACCGATATCGGTTATATCTGGAATGGAAAACAGACCTTTAACCTGATGGACCCGAAACGAAGCATCGGATTCGGACTACGGGGTGGGTTTGCGAAGATTAGCAATGCCGGGATATTTCGTTTTGAATTTGCGTTTCCACTCGATGCCCCATCTTCTCCACCGATCAAACAGATGCTCTTTTGGGGAATCGAGTCCACATTCTAATATAGTAAAGCCCGTAAGGA
>RKRO01000503.1 GCA_007571355.1 Candidatus Poribacteria bacterium
GTGTAGGGAATCGTCCTGTTGATTGCCGGGACGGCCGCCTGGGAACCGACTCGTGCCAGCAGCAGCGTGTAGCCGTCTTTTTTCCCTTTGGCAACTGTCGTGGAACCGGTGACACCGGCAGCTCCGGTCCGGTTTACGACCAGTACGGCATTTCCCAGATAGGATGGGGCTGTTGCCGCAATGGTTCGGGCGGCCAGATCAGCGGCACCGCCGGGGCCGTAACCTTCGTAGAGAATTTCTTCGTAGGTTTCACCTTCAAGTTCACCTGTGCCACGCAGGATCGCCTTGTTAATGTTATCATTCGGCACATTGTTCGATTTCGCAGCCGCGATGGCTGTTCGGAGTCGCGGGTTTGTGTCTACATCGCCGCCGCCCATACGCGCAGATGCTGTAATCTCCTTAACCAATTTTGAGAAGAGTTTACCGCGTCTGGAATCATTTGCTGCTTTTTTATGTTTGATTGTTGACCATTTAGAGTGTCCTGACATAGTTTGTGTCCTTTCTGTTTCTGATTGAATTAGTATAACATAAAACGAAAAGAGATACAACGTGAATCTGTGATAATCCAGGGCGATTTAGTTTTTGATATTTCGGGTCATATTTTTCACAGTTGTTAATGTTTCCACACAAGCAGAAGTCACGTGACTTTTCACGCGACTTCTGCTATACTTCACCTGAAAATAACAATTTTATTTTTTGAGGTGAAGTATGACAAGAAATCACTCTTGCCGCTTCTTTGATATATTAGCAGAAGTGCCGGATCCGCGCCATAAAAAAGATGGTGGTGTCCTTTGGTCTCTATCCTCCAAGAACAGGCAATCTGCCACACGCCCTGGCCGCCTTACGCAACACCGCTTTGTCGGTCTTACGTTTTGAGGGACAGGCAAAAATCGCCGAAACGCTGCGATTTTTCGCTTCAGTCCCTAAACGCACAGTTAAACTCATCCAGTGACAAATCTTAAAACTAAATTACTCTGTTTCGTTAAGAAGATGGTAGGCTAAAGCGCAAAGGAGGACGCACGATGGCAACTTTAACGCAGACCGAAAACCGAATCAGACCGCTCTATATTGACGGATATACACATCAACTCAGTTATGCCCCCGGTGAGGAGATCGCATTCCACGTTTCAACGAGTGCAGGCAGCTTCTCACTTGAGATTGCGCGCATCGGTGCGACGCGCGAAGTCATCTGGAGCCAGGCGGAGCTTCCCGGTGAAGCACAACCGATTCCTGAAGACGCATCATCACAGGGGTGTGGATGGTCACCTGTTTTTACACTTAAAGTGCCTGAATCGTGGCAGAGCGGCTATTACGAAGGCATACTCCGCGCAACGGACAGTGGAGGTGATACTGTCTATAGGAATCATCGCACTGCCGAAAGCAGGCTCTTCTTTATTGTCTGTCCTGCAAACCCCGGGGTGAACACGCCGATCCTGCTACAACTCTCTACCAATACCTACAACGCCTACAACAATTGGGGGGGCTTCAGTCTCTACGGGTATCACGGCGCAAGCAAGATACAAGGCAATCGCGTCTCATTTGACCGACCCACTCGCGGCATTTTCGGTAATTGGGAAGCGGCTTTTGTTATCTGGGCAGAAAAAAACGGATATACACTTGATTACGCTGCGAACTCCGATCTGGAGTTCCATCCTGAGATGTTAGAGCATTACAGGCTTGTCTTAAGTGTTGGACATGATGAATACTGGTCTGCCCCGATGCGCGATCATCTTGAGGCGTTTATCGCCAACGGTGGAAACGCTGCCTTCTTTAGTGGGAATTCCGTCTGCTGGCAGGTACGTTCTGAAGATGCCGGTAGGGCTCTCGTTTGTTGGAAACAGACCTACAACCAAGATCCAGTTTATAAGACTGATGACCACAGCACCCTCAGCACCCTCTGGAGTCACTACTTGGTGAATCGTCCTGAAAACGAGTTGACCGGTGTAGGCTTTCTTCAGGGGGGTTATCATTTGAGTCATGGACAGTTTATGGACGGTGCGGGGGAATATACAGTCCATCGCCCAGATCACTGGGTTTTTGAAGGGACATCCCTCTCGCGAGATGATACTTTTGGTGGCGCAAATACGATTGTCGGCTACGAATGCGACGGATGTGAGTTCACCCTTGAAAACGGTTTACCGGTGCCCACCTATCGCGACGGCACGCCTGAAAGTTTCACGATTCTTGCGACGGCACCTGTCCGTTGGCATCCTGACGACTGTGAATGGTACGAACGGTGGAAAAGAGGGAGAACCGGTGCTGCAACGATGGGTATCTATACACAAGGCGGGACAGTCTTTACGGCTGCCACAACCGACTGGTCGCACGGGTTAGCAGGCGGCGATGCTGTGGTTGAACGGATTACACATAACATTCTGCAAAGACTTGCGAAATAGATGTTTTTTGAAAGTCGACGGACTATTCTGTCAGTGCCGTTCAATTCTCAGTTTTCTGAGTGCATCTTGAGAACAGGCCCGCGCCATTATTCACAAGGATGGCGATTGGAAACTCCTCCTACATGCGTAATTTGAAACAATTGAATGGCACTGCTATTCCGTTGCTAATTGTATGAGGATGTGCTATCCTATTTAACACATGAGAACAGAAACGCGAACGCCCTTAACGATGCATGCCCCTGGCGCAATCCTCTTGATCTCCTGCTACGAGCTCGGACACCGCCCCCTTGGACTTACCCGTCCGCTCCGCGCACTTGAGGCAGCAGGATTTGCCCCTGACATAATTGATATTGCTGTTGAACCGTTGGATGTTGAAAAAGTCAAGCGCGCCCGGTTTATCGGTATCTCCGTTCCGATGCATACCGCGCTGCGACTCGGTGTCCATCTTGTATACCGCATTCGACAGATCAATCCGGATGTCTTTATATGTATGTACGGGCTTTACGCGACGCTTAACGCGGATTATCTGCTTTCGCAAGGTGTCGATTTTTGCCTGCCGTCTTCAGGAAGCCCCCTCCCGCCCTTATCAGGAGGGCAGGATACGGACACGTCAACGCAACTTGTCGAGTTGGTGCAGTCTCTTGTGGCGGGAGAGCAGGTTGAGCCGCAAAAGACCGGTTTCCATACTGCGAAACTGCCGCCCTTGGAGGTGTATGCCCAGTTTGAAGACAATACTGAAAAGCGGATCGTCGGGTATACGGAGACAACGCACGGGTGTAAGCATCTCTGCACACACTGTCCGATCCCACCGGTCTATAACGGCAAGTTTTCGGTTGTTGAACGTGAGACGGTACTCGCTGAGATACAAGAACAGGTATCGCAAGGCGCGACTCATATTACCTTCGGCGATCCTGATTTTCTCAACGGACCGATGCACGGACTCCGCATCCTCCGCGCAATGCATAAGGCGTATCCGAATCTGACCTTCGATTTTACGACGAAGGTTGAGCATATTCTGAAGCATAGAAAATATTTCTTGGAATTCGCGCAACTCGGATGTCGGTTTATCATCTCCGCCGTGGAATCATTGAGTGAGGCGATATTAACGATTTTGGAGAAACACCATACACGCGCTGATGTCGAAACTGCAATTGACATCGTTCACGGTGCTGGCATCGCGCTACGCCCGACATGGGTGCCGTTCACGCCGTGGACAACCTTAGACGACTATCTTGAAATGCTTGCGTTTGTTGAGATCCATCGTCTCGTGTATCACGTGGATCCTGTGCAGTACGCCGTTCGGTTGTTAATTCCGCCGGGTTCATATCTGCTCAACCGTCCTGAGACGAAAGCACTTTCACTCTCACTTGATGAAGCCGCTTTCAGTTATACATGGACACACCCGGACGCGCGGATGGATGAACTCCATAAAACGGTCAGTGCACTTGTGGAAAATGATGCGCGAGCCGGTGTAGACACGCTGGAGACCTTTTATCAGATATGGGCACTCGCCGCGGATATACATGGTAGCAGACGCACGCCCTTGGGTTGCCGTAGCAAAGTGGCGCATCCCCCTGCACCACGAATCACTGAAGCGTGGTTCTGCTGAGCGGAACCCACCGAAGGGCAGTTTGCCCCGATTCAGATTTAGGATTTATTCTTCACTACAATACAAAGGGAGAGACATGTCAAAACAGATTCAACAGTTACTTAATTTGGAAACTGCCCCTGTTGCTGTAACGTTTCACGATACACAACCAGATGGTGTTTCGCGTGTAGAAAAGGCTGAAGCCTCCGGTTGTACCTATTGGCGACGCGCTGCGGAGGGCAAAACCTTCTATACCGAAGCATCTGACCATTACAACTGTCCGATCGGGTGTTATACACACAATGTTGTGTTACCGGACGCACAGATGAAGGAACTCGAAAATACGCTCGAACTGATGGGAGAACTCGGTTACATCACAATGGAAGAAGTCCCGGGCATACCTCGACGCGAACCCCCATTTAAAAGCGCAATCTATTCGCCTTTGGCGGATGCGCCTGGCACGCCAGATGTCGTTATTATCTCCGGCACACCGAGACAGATGATGCTTCTAACAGAAGCCGCGACCGCTGCCGGCATCGGTACTGAAAACGGGGTCATGGGCCGACCGACGTGTGCGATTATTCCGGCTGTCATACAAGGCGGACAGAGCGTGAACAGTTTGGGGTGTATCGGTAACCGCGTGTATACAGTGCTCTCCGATGACGATTTCTATTTCGCTTTCCCGGGTGAACACATCGAGGCGCTTACTGAAAAATTAGAGACGATTGTGAACGCGAACCGTGCGTTAGAGGAATATCATCAGCAACGTCAAGCGGTTTTTTAAATTTACCTTACGGAGAAATTGCATACGTTAAAACTATCAGATGCGTTGCTTATATCCGCCTGCGCCGGTGTTGCAGGCTACTTTGGGGAAACAAAAGTCATGCAAAATGTTGCTGTTATTACGGGTGCAGCAAGCGGCATCGGACGAGGCTTAGCGGAACGGTTCGCAGCGGAACGTATGAAAGTCGTCCTTGCTGATGTTGAAGACAAAGCATTAGCAGAACTTGAGACAGACTTAAAATCTAAAGGCGCGGACGTTCTGGCTGTCAAAACGGATGTTTCGAACGCTGCCGAGGTCGAAAACCTTGCTGTGCAGACACTGGACACCTTTGGTGCGGTACATATTCTTTGTAATAATGCCGGTGTTGTCTGTAGTCGTCCGATCTGGGAACACACGCTCGCGGATTGGGAATGGGTGTTAGGCGTTAACCTCTGGGGTGTGATTCACGGCATCCGAACGTTTGTGCCGCGTATGCTTGCACAAGGGGATGCGTGTCACATTGTGAATACTGCTTCTATCTTGGGTTTGGTAAGCGGTGGTGGGACAGGTATCTATAAGGTGAGCAAACACGGTGTCGTCGTTCTTTCCGAGGCTCTCGCTGATGAATTGGCACAAAAAGAGGCAAATATTCAGGTGCATGTGCTCTGTCCTGGGTGGGTCCGTACAGGGATTTTGGATTCTGATCGGAACCGTCCGGATACGTTGCAAAACCTCGAAACACAAACACCGTCGCATCTACAAACCATCAATGGTTCTGGAAACGCCCGCGCGGAGATGGAAGCCGGGATGTCGCCTGCAGCGGTTGCAGAGCATGTCTATAACGCCATCCAGAATGGGACCTTCTATATCCACACGCATCCTGAGCACAAAGCGGCAATTCGCGAACGTATGGAGCGCATCCTTGAGTAAGATGTGTAGGAAACCCGGTCAAACGGTTAAAGAGAATAGTATTTCTTTTCGTTATACCCTAATAATTTCAATCCATTTTTTGCGTAAGGAGATTTGTTGATGCGAACACTCATTTTGCTAACGGTTCTGAGTTTTATTACGTTGCCGGCATTTGCACAGTTGAAAAGGTATATGATTTGGGAGGCAGAAGATTTTAGTGCTTCAAAGGGATCAACATTTGAGGTTTTCGAGGTGCCCTCCGACCAATCCGGCGACCCGGAATTTAATGGAGACAATTATACGATCACCGAGGCATCAGGTGATGCTTTTCTCGGTTCCCTAAATATGGGTGTGTATCCGCCAGAAACAGAGTCTCGGGTCAGATATAATTTTTCAACTGCAGCCGGCGATTGGCATTTCTGGAGTCGTGTTATTGCCCCTCAAGCGGGGACAATTCTTTCTTTTGGGCATTTGATATCGAGGATGGAAATACCCGCACGGATAATTGGGATCTGAAACGCGGCACTGAGTGGGTTTGGCAGCGGCTGAATTCACGCAGCGGTCCTTTTGAGGGGACTCCAGATGTTCAAAATGGTGATGATCCAATTCCTATAAAATTAGCTGCTGGTGAGCATACACTACATCTCATTCTCCGCGAAGATGGCGCGCACATCGATCAATTTTTCGCGACAACAGATAAAGCATTCGATCCCAATGAAAACGACCCACAGGACGCTGTTGATGCCCAAGCCGAACTTGGCACCCCGGGCCCGAAATTAGAGAGACCTTGGGTATGGATGATTGTGCCGACAGGTGACATCGGGGGAGCTGCTGCCGCAGAATCCGGAATAGATTATATCAGACGCGCAAGTGAGGGGGCAATAACGGAAACAGAGATGGCTCAGCAGGGGGCAATATATCAGAGTGCTGTCGGAGAAAAGTTTTGGACACTCAGTCAACTTTCATCGATCGGCGGGAACAATATCACAGAGATGGTGATAGATTCCGGTCTCGGCAGCAGCAAGGTGAATAACCACGTTGCTTATGGTTCACTGCGTTTGAAGTCACCACACGGTCAACAGACAATGATGTATGTCGGTGAGGATGATGCTGTCAAGGTCTAGCTGAACGGTGAGCAAGTTTACCATAACTTTACGCCGACTGGGGCTGCCACTGATTATGAAGTGGGATTTCCTGTGACACTGAGAAAAGGCACAAATGTTTTGCTTGTGGCTGTTTACAACGGTACGGGTCACTGGACTGGCTTCTTCGGTTTCGAGGACAATGCAGTGTGGACACCAGTCCCACCGCGGGGTTTGACGGTTGATATTGACCAAGATGGCAAGGTTAACAGAAACGATCTGAGCATCTTGGTGGCAGTCCTCGGAAAGAAACGGAGTGTGATCCCGCGTGCCGATGTGGATAAAAACGGCACTATTGAAATGAATGATCTCTCCTTAGTTGTTGAATTTCTGGATGATCCGTTGACTGCCGCAGCCCCTGAGTTTGCTGCTTTGCCTACTGCAGAGACAGCGGTGCTTGCGAATTATCCCAACCCCTTCAACCCGGAGACGTGGATACCTTATCAACTTGCACAAGACAGTGAGGTATTCATTCGGATTTATGATGCGGGTGGTGTGGTTGTTCGGACGTTAGCCCTTGGGCATCGATTCGCGGGCGATTATACTGGTAGAAGTCGTGCGGCGTATTGGGATGGAAAAAACCATCTTGGTGAATCTGCTGCCAGTGGCATCTATTTCTATACATTTACGGCGGGTACCTTTACGACAACGGGGAAAATGTTGCTGTTGAAGTAATTTTCGGATAGAACCTGCCGCGGACTACGAGGATCTGTCGCGGCAGGTCCCCCCCAGGAACGTCTTATCGAGTATTTGGAAGGTTGTGATTCCAAGGGGGAGGTTTCGCTTCCTGAGCCACATTTAGCCGCCAGCAATTTTAGTTGTTCGGCGGTTTGCGGTTTCTCAGGAGGCTGCGATTCCTTTGAGGGGCGAATTCTGCAATACTTACAAACAGGTCAACGAAACCAATTATGAGGGCATGTTAAGTTAAGTCCAAAACGCTGCGCGCGACTTCGCCGTTTGCCAATGCCTCAAATGCGTCGTTAATCCCCTCCAAGGGATAGGTGCGTGTGACAAGTTCGTCTAATTTGAGCTGTCCGCCTTTGTAGAGCGAAACCAACCGTGGGAAATCTACGTGTGGGCGCGCTGTCCCGTACATTGAACCGATAACCATTTTTTCTGGCATCAGCATCCGTGCATCAAATTCTACAGGTGTGTTTTCGGGTGCGTGTCCAACGAAGACCGTTACGCCTCTGCTCCGTGTGCAGAGGATCGCTTGTCGGAACGTTTCGCCGATCAACCCAATTGCTTCAAATGCATAGTGGACCCCGCGTCCGCCGGTAATCTCTCGAATCTGTTTTACAGGGTCAACTTCCGAGGCATTGACGGTATGCGTGGCACCGAACTGTTTACCGAGTTCGAGTTTGTTGTCGAGTACATCAACGGCGATAACGGGTTCACCACCAGCAAGGGCGGCACCTTGGATGCAATTGAGACCGACCCCACCGCATCCAAAGACGGCGACTGAACTGCCGGGTGAAACCTGTGCGGTATTGATAGCTGCACCGACACCTGTCATCACACCGCACCCGATGAGCGCTGCTTGTGCAAACGGCATGTCTTTATCAATCGGAACGACGGCATCTTGTGGGACAAGTGTTTCAGTACCGAAGGTACCTAATCCCGCCATCTGATCGATTTCACGCCCGCCCGTTTTCAGAGCAGGTCTACCTGAGCCATCTGCTGGAAGCGCGCATAAGTTGGGATACCCCCTCTGGCACATCTCACAAAATCCACAATTCCGCTTCCATGAGAGGATAACGTGATCACCAACTTTCACTTGGGTTACGTCGCTGCCAATCTCTTCTACGATGCCAGCACCTTCATGTCCGAGAATAACAGGTAAGCGGACGAAGGGCCAGTCGCCTTTAACGACATGCCAATCGGAGTGACAGACACCGCTGACGATCAAACGCACCCGGACCTGATTTGCACTTGGGCGCGGTAGGTCGAATTCTTCAATTTTTAAATGCGTGTCAGTTTCATACAATACTGCGGCTTTCATGAGGCTCCTCCGAGATTTAATATATAACGTGAGTTTGATAAATCCTTGAAAGTTTTTGTGTAAAGAGAACCCTCTTGGTATAATGAGAGTATCTACACTCTCTAACCAAAAGGAGTTCTCTGA
>RKRO01000524.1 GCA_007571355.1 Candidatus Poribacteria bacterium
AGAAGTGGGCATTTTTATTACGATTGAACCTGTCTCCGCAAAGATGCGTCAGGCAGCGGAAAATATGGGCAGCTTCGAGCACAATGAAAAGAACTACCCCCGCCTCCAATTCTGGCAGTTGGATGACACATATTTCAATAATCCGGATAGCATCAACACGCTTATCCGCTTACCGGATGCGTGGCGCATCCGTCCCGCCCAAAAATCGGAACGCCATTTCAATAACCGACAGCTGCACCTGCTGCGCGGGTAGGTGGCGGGACAACCGGCAATTCCACAAAGTCTATAATCCGCGCAATCCGTAGTCTCCGTACAAATCTGACAACTTCCAAAACTACAAATCCGTTGACAGAAAACGATTTTTAGGGTATAATTATAGAGGTTCAGTCGGCGCATAGAGTGCCTGCCTCGGTTTTATCGTAACATCCGAAAGTACATGCACACTTGGACAAGGCTACCCCCTACCCCCCGCAAGCAGAGGGGAATCAGAGGTACCTCGCTTCGATAGGATGTGTTTCAATCATTACGGGCTTTACTATAGAACAGCATCTCGGCATGCTATTTACATTTATAGGCACTCAAACCATGAGCAATCCACAAACAGGATTTAACGGCAACACGGCTTACCAGCTGCAACAGAAAAGCGAGGATAATAATGTCGGCAGCAAATTTAAAACAGCGGATCCACAACGGAGAACACGTCTATGGTGCTAACGCTTCTCTATCTACATCCCGCGAGGATCTGATTGCCAGAGTCGAAAACGGTGGTTACGATTTTGTGGCCGTCGATAGCCAGCATTCTCCATACAACGAAGATCGACTCGTTGCTTTCTGCAATATGGCAAATGAACTCGGTATCCCTGTCAACTTTCGGATTAAGCACACCCGCAACGCGTATCTCATTGGGAATTACCTCGACCTGGGCCCCACGGGTATTGAAGTGCCGCAAGTCGAATTAGACGAAACGGTGAATGAGGCAGTCGCTGCCTTCTACTATCCACAGCAGGGCATCCGGAGTTGGGGCGGCGCGGCGCGAGTCAATTCCGCAGGCAGAGAACGCCTCGAATATGCCGAATGGTGGAACAACAACGGAGTCCTCTGGATGCAGATTGAATCCATAGAAGCCGTCACACACGCGCGACACCTTGCCAAGCCGGGGGTCGATTGCCTCTCTTTCGGTCCCGCTGACTTGACATTTAGCATGGAGGAACACCCAAATCACGCCCTTCAGACTGTAGATGCGTGTGTTGCATACGTTGCCAAAGCCTTGGAGGGAACGACAACGGCTGTCTGTTTTAGGAATGGCAACCCGAGCACACGCCAGAAATACGCAGATATGGGTGTTACCGTCTTTTTAGAATAGTCCAAACGGATGGGTATTGAAAAAATGAAATGGAGAACGGCCCTGAGGCCGATAGTAAAAAAAATTGAACTACGGATTGGTCAGCACAGCGATAGTAGGGGAGGAGAGGACACACCGACTTGATGGGATGCGACTGCTGGCGGCGGCGGCGCATAAACACAATATCCCTATAACATGGGCGGTGGATACGAAATCTGTACCTATCATTGCGAAACTAATCACCGAATGGCAGATGGAGCATGGCGATGCCTCTCTGCTCATGCTCGATATCAAACCGATGTGGGCGGCGAATTGGGAGGCACAACAAGCGGCAAACCCCGGTAGCAGCACAGCAGCCATGGCGGTGCATCTCGTCACCATGCGTGAGAAACTCCCGGCATACATAGCCAAGGAATGGGAGAACGTCAAACGCACACTGCCTTGGGCGGAACCCAGCGTCGTAGGCGCAGCCTTCAAAAACGACGTTTTCCTACGAGCCCTTGAACAGTCGGAGTTCCGTGGGCTCTGGGGCTATCATTGGAACCAGCACCATACGGAGCCTGACGATCCAGAAGCATCGGCACCTGAAATTGATCGGGCTGGCTTCGGATGCTTTTATCCACTTGAGGCATCAACGGCGATGGAGGCAATCGCGCCGCGAGATACCGATGATGAGAACACAGCACGCCCATTTAGAGGTCTTGTCGGGCTGCCGTACCACACCGCCGCACATCTCACAGAGGAGACCGCGAACCTTCGTGCTGCACTTTTGAACGGAACAGCGCAGCAACATTACGATATTTATGTAGAAAACACGGCATGGAATCGCTGGCTCGGTTATGTAGAGCATATAGATCCACTGACTGTTGCGCGGCTTGGAGAAGAAGACATCGAACGGTTGGACGCATACTTCGCACACGTCGTTAGCGTTCAAGAGACGAAACCGCAACTGCTCGCTCAGATGGTTGACGACTACTTGAAACACCATGAGCAGATAGAACCGATAACGATTGTCGCAGCACATACAACCCCACAAAACGGAGAGGTGAAGCCAACCCCTATACTCAGGACGTTCTATTGCGATGCAGCATGTGAACTCGCCTTCGTTGAAGGGGCGATGGAACCCGTCGAAATCAAAAATTTTGCCAGCGAACGCGTGTTACAAACTGATGCGACGAAACCTGTGGTGACAGCCTTCGCACCAACGCGACACCGTACAGAATTACGTATTGCTATCACAATAGAATCGATAAGGGCAATACCTTATGGGATCACCGTATGGGGCGATCACGCCGGTTTACAACTCATTGAATCTAACACGGACGATGTTAGGTGGATAGGAAACCACGCCCTCTTTATCCGCCTCACACTACAAGCCGGGAAAAACGAATTTAATCTTAAGTTGACAATCTGAACGCTTACAAAGAGGAACGAAACAATGGAAAAAGTATTAGGCCTCAGATGTCGCGAATGTGATAACAAATATCCAAAGGCACCGCTTCACGTTTGCGAATTCTGTTTTGGCCCCCTCGAAGTAGACTATAACTACGAAGAAATAAAAAAACGTATCTCAAGACGCTCCATCGAAAATGGACCCGAAAATTTGTGGCGCTACGCCGACCTTCTGCCGATCGATGGTGAACCCACGGATGGACACAATACTGGGTTCACACCGCTCATCCGTGCCAAAAACCTGGGAGACGTACTCGGACTCAATGAACTCTACATCAAAGACGATTCTGTCTCTCACCCGACGCTCTCTTTCAAAGACCGTGTTGTTGCAGTTGCTCTGAGCAAAGCAAAGGAGTTCGACTTCGACACCGTCTCTTGTGCCTCCACCGGTAATCTCGCGAACGCCGTCGCAGCGCACGCAGCGATCGCTAAGCTCAACTGCTTCATCTTTATCCCCGCGGACCTCGAAATTGGCAAAGTTGTTGCATCCCTCGTTTATGCACCGACAGTCGTGGGCATTACCGGTACGTATGACGATGTCAATCGGCTGTGCAGTGAAATTGGCGGGGTCTATCCGTGGGCATTCGTTAATATAAACATCCGACCTTTCTATGCCGAAGGCTCGAAGACCCTCTGCTTTGAGCTCATTGAACAACTCGGTTGGAAAGCACCAGCGCATATCGTCGCACCTGCCGCTGGCGGTTCACTTATCACAAAAATTGGCAAAGCACTTAAAGAATTCCACCGCTTGGGGCTAATAGACAAACCGAATACCAAAATCCACGTTGCCCA
Organism: Candidatus Poribacteria bacterium; assembly: GCA_007571355.1. Lineage (GTDB taxonomy): Bacteria > Poribacteria > WGA-4E > WGA-4E > WGA-3G > WGA-3G. The sequence goes on from RKRO01000524.1 coordinate 3,587, forward strand.
AGCAGAGGGCTGCGGTCCGATCGTCAATACCTATAAAGAAAACGGCGATTTTGTGAAGCCTGTCAGACCAAACACTATTGCGAAATCACTCGCTATCGGCAATCCGGCAGATGGCATCTATGCCGTTGATACCGTCCGAAACTCAGGGGGTGTCGGCGAACACGCGACCGATCCTGAAATTGTTGATGCCATCAAACTCCTCGCTGCTACGGAGGGCATCTTCACTGAAACCGCCGGCGGCGTTACGCTCGCTGCAGCAAAAAAATTAATTGCGAACGGACACATCCAACCCGATGAACCGACGGTACTCGCGATTACCGGGAACGGACTCAAAACGATTGAAGCACTCGAAAACAAAACCGATTCAACGCATATCATTCCCCCGCAACTCAATGCTTTTCGCAAATTGATAACGGAAATTGGCGAGGGACCGGTTGAAGATAGCGCGTAAAAAAGAAGGGAGCCCCCTTGTCTTTCTGATTTTAACGTGCTTGGACTTGAGCACACTGTGGACATTCTACACGGAGGGGTGAGAACATGACGCAACAAGAAATCCACGAAGTTGAGCAAGGCATACGTCCGCCCGAAAGTGTCAAAATGACGTTAGAGGAGTTTCTGGAGCATGATGTAGAAGGGTATGAATACATTAAGGGAGAATTAGTACCCCTGGCACCGCTGTCAAGAGAGCATGGCGAAATTAGCGTCAATGTCATACGATACCTCGACGCGCATGTGTACGCGAATAAACTCGGATGCCTATACACCGCGGAAACCACCTTTCAGGTTGGAGAACGGACAGCGAAACCGGATGTGGCGTTTGTTGCAACTGCCCAGTTGACAGGTGACAAAACAAAGGGTTTTGCGATACCGCCCGATTTGGCAATTGAGGTTGTTTCGCCGTCAGATGTGCAGGCTCATATTGTCGAAAAGGTATTTGCGTATTTGGGTGCGGGAACCCGCCTGGTCTGGGTGATTGAACCTGTTTCTAAAACGGTAACGGTATATCGCTCCGAGACAGACATTGAGATGCTAACACGTGAGGATACACTTACTGGCGAGGATGTCGTGCCAGGTTTTTCCTGTCCAGTCGTTCATCTGTTTGAGTAGTTCACACAATTGTATCGATCTGAGCAAAACATGGAAACGCTACAGGGTATACTTGAACGTATTGTCTATGAGAGCCCTGACACCGGTTATACTGTTGGGCGATTCTCCGCGCGCGCCCACGCCGAACTCATCACCATTGTCGGCAATTTGGCATCTGTTAACCCGGGGGAGAGCCTTCTCCTGCAAGGCGAGTGGGTGGATAACCCCAGATACGGCAGACAGTTCCAAATTGAGAAGTATGAAACCATCTTACCTGCAAACGTCGTCGGGTTAAGAAAATACCTCGGTTCAGGGCTTATCAGAGGCATCGGTCCGAAGATGGCGGCACTCATCGTCCGTAAATTCGGTATGGATACCATGGACATCATTGAGCATGAACCCGAAAAATTGGCGCGTGTCCCGGGCATCGGGCGGAAACGTGTGGAGATGATCAAAGAGGCGTGGGAAGCCCAACGCGAAATTAAAAATGTTATGATCTTCCTGCAATCGCACGATGTCAGCACAGTACACGCCGCGAAAATTTACAAGACTTACGAAAACGATGCGATTCCAATCATCACAGAAAATCCGTATCGTCTTGCCGACGACATTTACGGCATCGGATTTGTAACCGCTGATACAATCGCGCAGAAACTCGGTATCAATAAGGACGCACCCCAACGCGTGCAAGCTGGAATCAAATACATACTCAGTCAGAAAGCAGATGAAGGCCATGTCTTTCAACGCCGTGCAGAGCTTATCGAGGCGTGCAAAACCATGCTTGAGCAGGAACCGGAAGCGATTGCGCAAGGTATCCACACACTCATCGAAACAGAAGAAATCATCAATCCCAGTTTCACAGAACGCCCTTCGAATCCCGATGAACAGATGAGCATAGACGAGATGCAGGAGAACTATGAGATTCCGGAGGCAGATCAAACGTCTCTTCTAACTGATAACCGACAACCGATAACCGCTAACCACGCTGCCATCTATCTTGCACCCTTTTACTACGCTGAATTGGGAGTCGCAAACCAGTTTTCGAGGCTCTTAGCGAGTCAAGAACGAAATCCCGTTCTGCTGTCCCCGAATATGACACTATGCCTCACGCAATTAGAGGACGAGATGGCCCTCCATTTTGCACCGCAGCAACGCGAGGCGATCCTGACAGCGATGACGGTGCGCGCCATGATCCTGACCGGCGGACCCGGTACCGGTAAAACCACAACTGTTGTCGGTATGATTCGCCTCTTTGAAGCACAAGGTAAACATATCACCTTGACAGCCCCGACCGGACGCGCCGCAAAACGACTCAGTGAAACAACCAGCGGTGAAGCCAAAACCATCCATCGACTCCTCGAATTCTCGCCGCAAATCAACAGTTTTAAACGCAATCGCCAGAACCCTTTGGATACCGATGTCGTCATCGTTGACGAGATGTCTATGGTCGACCTCGTCCTCATGAATCGATTGATGCAGGCGATCCGTCCGAGTACTACTGTTATCCTTATTGGTGATGTTGATCAGCTCCCCTCCGTCGGTGCGGGCAATGTCCTTAAGGCACTCATTGACTCACAGAAGATACCTCTTATTCAACTGACTGAAGTATTCCGCCAAGCGCAGGAGAGTCTGATTATTACGAACGCGCACCGTATTAACAAAGGCGATTTTCCAGAACTCACCGGAGGCACAGACCGAAACTTTTTCTTCATAGAAGCCGAGGCTCCCGAAGTAATTGTGGAAGTGATTTGTTCACTCATCTCGGATCGGCTGCCGAGTCACTATAATTACCATCCGATAGACGACATCCAACTCCTGTGTCCGATGCGGCGCGGTGTACTCGGCACCGAAAACCTCAACAAACGGCTCCAAGAGGTACTGAATCCCCAGTATACTACCCCGGTCAACCATCCGTTGGTAAAGGCGAATTTCGGGCCCCGAACACATAGTTTTGAAAACTCGTCCGCCACAGCAGGCGGTTTCCGCGTCGGTGATAAAGTGATGCAGGTACGTAACAACTACGACTATGATGTCTTCAACGGCGATATCGGGAGAGTCGTCGCCATCGAACAACTTGACAAAAAAGTCCATATCCAGTACCCTGATAAGCAGGTGGTTTACGATACGGCGGACCTCGGGGAGCTCGTTCTGGCGTATGCCACGACGATCCACAAGGCACAGGGAAGTGAATATCCCGCCGTTGTAATTCCTATACACACGCAGCACTACCTCCTGTTACAACGGAATTTACTCTACACCGGCATCACCCGTGCCAAGGAACGCGTCGTGATCGTCGGTACTAAAAAGGCACTCGCAATCTGTATCCGCAACAATCAAGTCATGCAACGCAACAGTTACCTTGCAGAACGGTTGAACAGCAGTCAGTCGTCAGTCGTCAGCAATCAGAAAGCGCGCGTTTAAATAGAAACGCTCCCTCCGGCTGCCGAAAGCCAAAGGCTGACTGTTGATGGTTTCCATTAAAAAAAGGAGCGAAACATGAAACGACTCGTCCTATTTCTCATTGTTTATCTACTATTCTCGACACAAGCCCTCGTGTATGCCGAGGTTACATTGCCGCGTGTTATTGGAAGCAACATGGTACTGCAGCGTGATATGCAGGTCCCTATTTGGGGGTGGGCATCTGCAGGTGAAGAAGTCACCGTAACGCTTAGTGCTGAAGGCGAAGGGGTGGAACCGGTTTCAACAACCACCGCGGTTGCCGACTCAGAAGGCAACTGGCAGATTAAACTCCCCGCTATGGCAGCGGGTGGTCCCTATACACTCCGAATCAAGGGCAGTAACACCCTCGAACTGACAAACGTGCTTTTCGGTGAAGTCTGGGTCTGCTCAGGGCAGTCTAACATGCAATGGTCGGTAAATGCCTCGAAAGATAGTGAAGCAGAAATCGCCGCAGCCATGTATCCGAAGATTCGACTGTTCTACATCCCGCGAGTCCCATCCGGTTTGCCTCAGAAAAACGTAGAGGCAGATTGGTACGAAACCGCACCGGAGACGATCCCACAGTTTTCTGCCGTCGCTTATTACTTCGGACGGAAACTCTATAAGAACCTTGATGTCCCGATCGGGCTAATTAACACGTCGTGGGGCGGGACCCGCATCGAACCTTGGACACCACCTGTAGGATTTGCTGGTCTTCCTTCGCTTGCGTCTATAAACAAGGAAGTCGAAGACATACAAGCGAACTATCGCGCCCAACTCCCTGAAAAAATAAACGCGATAGAAGCATGGATAGCCGAAACTCGCGAGGCATTGGAAACCGGTGCGCAGCTGAGACAGATGCCTGACAATACGCATCCCTTAGCGCATCAACAGAGACCGACAGCACTCTACAACGGCATGGTGCATCCGATCGTCCCTTACGCCATACGCGGCGCACTCTGGTATCAAGGCGAGTCTAATCTTCGGGACGGCATGCTCTACTATGAAAAAATGAAGGCACTCATCAACGGTTGGCGCGCGGTCTGGGGGCAAGGCGATTTTTCCTTCTATTTCGTGCAACTTGCACCCTTCAATTACGGTGGACGAAATGCAAGTCCGTTTTTCCTACCCCAAATCTGGGAAGCTCAAACAGCAGTGTTGGCACTCCCAAATACCGGTATGGCTGTAACAACGGACATTGGGAATCTCAGAGATATCCATCCGCGAAATAAGCAGGATGTCGGCAGACGGCTGGCGTTGTGGGCACTTGCAAAGGACTACGACAGAGATGACGTGACATATTCCGGCCCACTTTACAAATCAATGGCAGTCGAAGGAAACACAATCCGACTCACTTTTGATCATGTCGGTAGCGGTCTAACCTCGCGAGATGAAGAACCGCTTACATGGTTCCAAATCGCTGGTGAAGATAAGGAATTCGTTGAAGCGAAAGCGACAATCGATGGCGATACAGTTATTGTTTCTAGCGATGCTATCGCGAATCCAATCGCCGTTCGATTCGGGTGGCACCAGAGTGCCGAACCTAATTTCGTGAACAAGGAAGGATTACCGGCATCTCCGTTTCGTACGGATTCATGGTAAAGAATGACAAGTTCATATCTCAAAACCGCATACCAAACAGACGACACACCTGACACCAATCGGTGCCTAACATCTCCAGGCACCGACCGGTTGTCAGAAGCGAAAAACCCAATTTGCCCCCCCCCACATATCATAAGTTAAGTAAAACCTACACACAAC
>RKRO01000182.1 GCA_007571355.1 Candidatus Poribacteria bacterium
GACTAAGGCAGGGAGTATCTGTAGCAACAAGATGTGTGAAAGTTTCTGGGCGACCCATTCTGGTTGTGGACACAATGTACGAAAAAGTTCTATTTCCTTATCGCCGTATATTTTCGAACAATTCGGCATGACGATGAGCAGCGGTAATTCAGGAAACGGATAGCGAAATAAAATCGGCGGCGGCAAAATATTGCCGACAGCAGAAGAGGGTAAGAATGATGCTTTCTCTTCTGGGAATCGGTGTCCGCCATCTACGATAAACCCCCCTGTATCGAACGCTGCGACCCCAATGCCTGAGGTGCCACCGCGTCCGACAGCCTGCGCGAGTTGTTGCGCGTTTAACCCGAATCCATATAACAGATTGACAGCCTGTGCGATACCGAGCGCGAGTTGTGTCCCTGACCCGAATCCGCTATGCGTTGGGATTTCAGATTCAAATGTTAACTTGATTCCGGGGAACGGATAGGTCTGTTGGAGTCGATGAAGAACTGTGATGGTTCGTTCACGGTATGCAGAAGTCGAGACATCAATATCTGTTGATTTTTCAGCGATGATTTGAAAATTGGGATCAGTGATCGTAAGACCGAATCCGCCATCAATTCGCCCTAATGCACCATTCAGATCCAGTAAAGAAAAGTGTAACCGGGACGGTGTTGTGATTTTGACGTGGTGCATGGTGAGAATTTAAGTGTGGAAAAAGCTCGAAAAAGTTAATTATTCGGCATTTCTGTCTACAACAAGCTCAAGTGAACGGATACCGTAGATAACATAATTTGTTGCATGTGTGTCGCGATGTAAAGCAGTCCCGAATGTGTAGCCACTTTCACCGATCTGTTTTGCCGAATTCATTACAGCCATTACAGAGGTCGGCAGACCAGAGAATTCCTCACCTTGAACTGTCAATCCGGGTTCTGTTCGTAAGAGTTCTAAGATAATATCTGTATGGGTTTCATGCTGCTGTAAAAGCTTAACGAGTTGATTGATATTTTTGGGACGAAAGTTAAGTGGTGCCCGTGAACGTTGCCGTTGTGCGTCTGTGGTCGCACTCATTGCGGATACAGTGATAAGTCCATCAGGTGCATCGTCTGGGATTCTAATTGTGATATTTTCGGTTTTTAGATGTTCGAGGTAGGGACGCAATGTAATCGTTACGTCAACTGTTTCGCCTGGGCGATAGCGTAGTTTATCAACTTGAAGCCTTTCAATCCACGCGCTTCTCCGTTTATCTTCTAATTTCAGGTTAAGTGCTATCTTCTCAAACTCGATTTGTGTATACGGATTATTGCTTAGTTGTAAAAGTGGATTTCGAAGGATTCTTGTAATGCCGCCCCCGGTTGATCCGCCTGAGGTATAAACACTTTTATAGATGAGTTCCCGATAAACGAGCTCCGGTTGTGCTTTTAAGGTGATTGTCGCATCCATCGTCAATGTGTGGTTCGCTGAGGAAAATTCTAACGCCCGAACGAGTGACTCTGCACCATTTTCAATATGGACAGGTGAAAAGCTGCGATGCCGAATGACTTCATAAGATTTGTGATGCTGTTTGCCATCAACGGTTTCCATATTAAGCGTCACGGGGATGTAAGATCGGTGTCTACCAATGATGCCGGCGATAGCCGCTTGTCTGTCTTGAACCAGGGTTCCGATGAGTTGTGTAGGGGATGCGACTTTGAAAGACCTATAAGTTCCCGGCATAATAAAGTGAACGTATCCGCCGGAAATCGCAAGGTTGACGTTGCCTTCGCCGTCTCTTGAGTGTCCGTAAGCGAGGAGTTGACCCCCGTCAATATAGGTAATAGTCCCGTAACCAAACGCGGCATAATCGCCCCGTGCGTATGCGACACCGACGATCTGCCCCTGCTCAATAGGCGATTTTTTAACCGGACTTCCACCGCTTGGTGCCTCAAGTGGCATCAGATTGAATTTATCAAAAAGTGGTTGATAGAACCGCATCGCATCAGAATTGACACCCGACATTGCAACCGGCATCGGCAACTGTTCGGATAGGGCATCCATCTGAAAATCATTGAGAGGTTGTTGCGTGTATGGGCGGTTGTACCTTGGAAAGAGAGAGACAGCGGGATTAGGCCCCTCTGCCACGGTTTCTGTGCCGAGATTAAACAGTTGCGTTCCTTGGTAACTTAGATTTGGTTCCATGCCGAATTCGGTAACCTTCACCATAAACTCAATGGGTGTTATCCCGAAAAGGTTTGCATGTTCACGTTGGTTTCGATAACTTCTTGAGAGGGCCCCCATGAGTCTGCCGTTAATATACATTGGACTTCCACTCATTCCACCGGCAGAACCTGTCTTCTTAAAATTGTCGCTTACCCCTTTTGCCCACACGATATGTAGTCCTGGGAAACGGTCATAATAGACGCTAACGACCTCAAAATCGAATTCCGCAACGGTTGTTCCGGAGAAGACGGTATAACCTTTACCTTTCATCCCCGGTTTTACCTCAGAGAGCGGCATGAATTTTGCTGCGTCCCACTTAATCTGGGCATGCGCAGAGCAGACGGTAAGGCAGAAAGTGGCAAAGAAAAAAAGGAACGTTTTTCTCATTTAATTGCCGCCATTTTCCTGATGTCCATTCTGTTTAATATCCCGTTCGATTAAACCGTCTCGGATGTGAAGGACACGTTTGGCGTGTTCAGCGACTTCGGGTTCATGTGTCACCATGATGATGGTATTGCCTTCATCGTTCAAACGGTTAAAGATCGTCATAATTTCTTCGCCGGAACGCGTGTCCAGGTTTCCTGTTGGTTCATCAGCGAAGATCATTGATGGGTTATTGACCAAGGCCCGTGCAATGGCGACACGTTGAATTTGCCCACCGGACAACTCTGTGGATTTGTGATCCACGCGGTCTGCCAGGCCGACGGCTTCCAATGCTTCAAACGCGCGTCGTTTGCGTTCTTTTCTGCCCATGCCGGCGTAAATAAGCGGTAGTTCAACGTTGTTCAGTGCACTCGTTCGCGGCAGAAGGTTAAACGACTGAAACACAAACCCGATCTTTTTGTTCCGAATGTCTGCAAGCCGATTGTCAGAAAGTTTGCCGACCTCTTCCCCTTCGAGGTAGTATTCACCCGATGTCGGTGTCGCGAGACATCCGAGAATATCCATCATGGTCGATTTACCGGAACCGGAGGGTCCCATAATTGCGATGAATTCGCCTGCTGTTATAGAGAAGGACACACCTCGCAATGCATGTACCTGTACATCACCCATTTGGTAGACCTTCGTTAAATCTTTGACATCTATTAACACGGGATTTCCTCCTTAGACGGACAGACGGAAAGACGGTACTTCGTAAGTCTTCTACTCGTCTTCTTCATCTGTCCCCGTTTGTCCTTTCGTTAATTCTTGTATAGAGGGGACGAAAACACGATCCCCTTCTTTCAAACCGCCTGTGATTTGGAAGTGTGTGTTATTGCGCTGCCCGATTGTGATATGGGTTTTCGTGCCCTTTTGTTCTTTATTTTTGCTTGGTTCACCGGTATCTAACATAACAAAGTATTGTCTCTCACTATTCACTTCTGCTTCTATATCTGGAAGGACGTTTTGGTCGGAGATAACAATCCCGATCTTTGTCGGGCCCTTGCGTAAACCTTTCTGGTCATCTTCAAGCAGAATTTCGAGGTTACCACGTGTTTTTTCTGGATAAACTTTTCCGACGTGTCCGGCAAAATTCTTTCCAACAAGATTCCGAACTTTGAGTGCTTGCCCTTCCTGAAATTGTGTGAGATCCGCCGAATTTATGTTGGCTTTAACAGTGAAAATCTGTGGGCTTAGTACGGATGGAATCGGCAATTGCAGGATATCCGATTCTTCAAACACAATAATATCAACATCTGCGGACATACCGGGTCGTAATTCAGGTGGTGAACCGATGACCTCTACATCTACCTCAAAGGTAATGACAGAGCTCTGATTTCCGGGACCGCGCTGTGTTGCGCTCGGTGAAATTTCGCTCACTCGCCCGGGAAAAACGCGACCGGGATAGCTATCAACGGTGATTTCGGCGCGTTGATCTTCGTTTATTTTTCCAATTTCCACCTGATTGATTTGTGTCCTCACTATCATCTGGTCGAGGTCAGCGATACGCATGATGGCTTCACCACGTGAAAATGCTGAGCGCCCTGAGGTGATAATTTCCCCTTCTTCCACAATAAGGCGGGTAATTGTTCCTGCCATAGGTGCAGTGACGGTTGTCCATTCATAGCGTTCTTGCTGGGAGTCGAGTTGGCTTTGCGCTTGGAGGAGACTCGCCTCTGCGCTCACCTTTGAATGTTTTGTTAACTCCTTTTCTTCTTCTGTTGTTTCTTGTATCTGTTGGAGTCGGGTTTGTGAATCTTCAAGTTCCGCTTCATATTGCTTCTGCTGCGCTTTTAGGGACTCTTTAAGCGTCTCAACGTTCTTTTGATTGAGCGCGAGCGTCGATTCTCGGTTCTCTATGGCTTTCTTGCGGGTATTCAGGTTCTCTTCTTGGGATTTTATGGTTTCCTTTTGTGATTCTACCTCTTTAAGAGCCGTATCGTACTGCGACTTCGCAACAACGAGTTGCCGCTGAGAATCCTCCAACGCCTGCTTTGAAATGAGTTTCTTCTCATAAAGTTCTTTATTCCGCTCATGCTCGGACGCTGTCGTCTCATAGGAGATTTTCGCGGATTCAACAGAGGATTCTGCGCGTTCGAGGGTTAGTTTTGCTTGCTGCAATCCGATTTCTGCCTGCTTCAACGCGATGTTATCTTGATCCAGAGAGTTCTTTGTCGTTGCGACCAGCGTTTCAGCCTCTGTAATCCGTTGCTGTGTATTTGCGACGAACGAATCCAGGGTGGCTCGCGCCTTTAAAACAGAATTTTGCGCTTGTGCGAGACTACTTTCCTGCTGTTTCTCTGTAATTTTGATCCGCAGTTGTGCGCGTTCAAGTTCTGCCTTTCGCGCCTTGAGGTTCGCTTCTGCTTGCTTCTTTTGCTCCAGAATTTGCTTTTCATCAATGCGAAGAAGCGGTTGGCCCATCTCAACCTCTTGTGCTTCATCAACGAGGATTTCAACGATCTCGCCTTCCACATTTGAGCGAACATCTATCTCTATAAAGGAGCGTAAGGTGCCGGATTCACGAACGCGAACAAGAAATTCGCCGCGACGGACGACTTCTTGCTTGACTTCGGTTTCTTTTTTTTTGCCACCGAAGTTGATGTTCATACGGGTAGTGCCGATTGCGCCGAGGCTAATGACGACGATAGCCACTCCCCCGATGATAAGCCACTTCTTACGATTTTTCATCTTTACTGTAGCACTCCCATTGCATCCTGCAGACGGATTTGTGCGATTTTGTAGTCATAGAATGCATTGACCTCATTTGTCAACGCTTGTGCGTAACTTGTTTGCGCGTCAAGCAATTCAAGTAGGATAGCCTTTCCGACATCAAAACGTCCTTGAATGACCTCTAAACTTGATTGCGCATTGAGCACCTGTTTTTGGGAAATATCAACAGCTTTTTCACTCCGCGCAAGGTTCAGATAGGCTTGCCTTACAGCGAGCGCAACGCTTCGCTCTAAGTCGCTGACATTTTCACGCGCCTGTTCCAACTGCATTTTTATTTCTTTAACGCGATTTCCCAAAACGCCGCCGTCAAAGAGCGTGAAATTTAGGGAAACCCCTGCGCTCCAACTCCGGAAATCAGAGAAGTTCTGACGCTCGCGGAGGTAATCATCAAGATTAACGTTATAATCAACATCTGCGTTCAAACGGGGCCAGCGTTGTAACCTTGCTAAGGTTAGGCTCCATTCTTGCGATCTGAGTTGGGCTTGCCGCTCTTCAAACTCAGGACGGCTGTTAAGAGCAATCTGAATCGCTTCTTCGATCGGCATCTCTATCCGTTCAATCGTTCCGCGGTCTTGGTATAGTTGATAGGATTCATCAACAGAGACCATAAGTAACTGACCCGGATCCAATCCGAGGAGACGGGGTAGCGTTGCCTGCGCGATTTGCAGTGAATTGATATTGTTAATGAGTGATAACTGATCATTTGCTTCTCGGACCTCGGCGGTAGCGATATCTGCGGGTATCAGGGTGCCTGCTTCCTCGAAATCCCTCGTTCGTTGTGTGTTCTCTTGCGATCTTTCGAGAATTTGTTCGCTGACTTTGACAAGTTCCTGTCTTTTAAGAATATCGTAGTAAGCCACTGTAATGTCAAGGATTATGTCTTGTTTCGTCCTTTCATTTCGACTCACAGTCGCGGTTAAATTTTCTTTTGCTTGTGCAAAATTGCCTTCTCGCTGCCCGTTATCCCAAAGCGTGTAGACCCCGCGGAGTCCTAAATTGTAGTTTTCAGGTTCAAAACCGAAGTCGAGGCGGTCAGAAAAATCGTAGCTGCCGTTTGAGAAAATTTGTGGCAAATATCCGGAACGCGCGTTTTTGACTCGGAGTTCCTGTATTGCGAGATTCAGGCGCGCGTTTCGCATGCTTGTTGATTTTTCCAAACCTATCTGGATACACTGTTCGAGCGTCAACGGTTGCGATAGGTCAATTGCATTGGCAGGTTCCTGTGCGCCGACACTCAGAACTACGGCAAGTTGAAAGATAAATGTAAGTAGTCGCAGCACGTTTTGAAAGTTGGCACCCCGTGCCTTTAGGGAAGTTGTAAATTTGGATAACACAGTAAACTGAATTTTCCCGTGAATCATTAACGTCTCCTTGTCCATTCCGATGCTTATAGATGTGCTTTTGAAGCGGACATCTTATGGCGGTCAAAGTTTCTAACAGTTCTAACGGTCAGTTCGGTTGTCCATTCCACCCAAACTGTATGCTTATCCCAAACTGTATGCTTATATAGATTATCGCGTCAATATAGTTTTGTGAATTTCGTCGCGTGTCAGCCCCGATTTCTAAGGGTGAGTTTTAATTTGAGATAGCACCCAAAAGACTTTATCTATATATTTTGACGCAATACCTTTATAAAAGTTTAGACATTTTGTCCGTCAATAGGTTCTTTTTATTGCAATTATTTCGGATTGCTGCTAAACTATTCTATCAAAAGGCAATGGGCAATCAGTATCCCGTTGTCAAAAACCCTTGCTTACGCTTACATAACTGTAAGCGTCCAAGAATTTTGAACGCAATTCGTGGATAGAACCATGCCAAACGGAAACCACATTTTTACACCTACTTTTATTTTTGTTATTTTTGTTGTTTTTGTATCAACGCCAGCGTTCTCGGTGGATTCGGGTACATATTGGATGCTTGTTGACGCGACGTTGGATTCACAGGCACGCCCCGGGCTTAATTCGCTTACAGAACTCCTGACAACGCGAGGGAAAGTGCCGAGCTCTCAAATTTATCGCGTGGAAGGCGAGAACGCAACACGTGCAGAAATCCGCGCGCAACTCCAAGATATCGGAAGCCGAGCGGATGCTGGAGACACGCTGATCTGTTTATATCACGGAATGGTTACGAAACCGAGGGGTGCTGCTGCAATGCATCTGTTACCGCAAGGCGACGTAGACATCACCGAAGATTCAACATTTAACGGTTGGCTCAGGGAGACTGGCATAGCACACACGGTTGTCATTGTTGATGCTTACACAGAGGATACAAACTTAAGCACGTACTTTGGTATCCGTGAGATACTTGGGACTGCTGCGCTAAAGGTGATCCAGCGGGTGGCGACCGCGGAGCGTACAACATTGTTGAAAAAACTTAACGCTGCACTCGCTGTAGATACGACTGATTTGGACGACAATCGGAGGTTGAGTATCTCTGAAGTTTACGATCTGCTGCGGGAAGCCCCAGCGTTTCTGGATGGCATTCTTGCACCAACAGGTGATGTTGAAGCGGCACTGCTTAAATTGAGTCCCGCGCTTAAGATTACGACACTCCCTGAGGGCGCACAGGTTTCCATCAACGATGTAGAGGTTGGCGAAACCCCGAGACTCATTACGGAGAACCTACAACAAGGCACTTCAAAAGTATCCGTAAAGAAGGCTGGTTATATCACCCCGCCCGCGAAACCTGCTGAATTGGCATTGGTGCCCGGAGAGTCTGTCCACATCAGTTGGGTGCTGAAACCTATCGCTATTCACGGGATTGTAAAAGGCGTGGAGGGTGTGTCCCCTGCCGGTGCTATCGTCTGGATTGATGGCACGACACATCATCGTACCGTCGCATCAGATGGAATCTTCCGTTTTGATGAGTGGAAAGACTCCGATTTGTTGACGCTTGGTGAAACTTACACACTCTATGCAAAACACGGTAGTCTGAATTACGGTTCGACAACTTTCGCATTCGACGGCTTGAGCGATATATCACAATCGCTCCAACTTGTTAAGAGAAATTGGTTTGAGGTATCCCAAATCGAATTTGACCGAGACAATCATCAAGGCGCGGTCACCGCTTTTCAGAATGGGATTGAGGAAACGACAGATTTTCCAGAAATGTCCTCAGATCTGACAGTCTTACTCTTGAGTTCTTTTGCTGATGCGTTAGAGAGACAAGATGTTCAAGATGTTACTTATCTTGTGGTTACGGCAAAACTTGCAGAGCAGCTTGATCAGATGACCCTGGCGAAAAAGTATTGGGCAGAGGCGAAAACGAAAGCAGGAAGGGGGACACCGGCTGCCCAATTGGCAGGTCAACGGTTATGGCAGCTCAATCGCAGTCGCTATCTTCTTAATATTGGTATAATTGTGTTGCTGGTGGTGCTCCTGGCATCCGGGGTGTGGACGTATTACAAATACCGGAAGTCTATTTGAGTGAAACCTTTGAAACCTGTCTCTTTACTCATGCAGTATGGTGGATCCGTTAGAATAAGGTCAACCGACTTCGGCTGCAGGGAATCCATGAA
>RKRO01000460.1 GCA_007571355.1 Candidatus Poribacteria bacterium
CTTCCCATCTGATTCCCCCCTGATAAGGGGGGTAGGGGGGTTGTCTTCGTAAAAATGGGCATTTATTTTCCGATGTTACGATAAGATCGTGCCTTCACTCAGTAAAACCTGTGTCACCCGCGACACCCACAATGCAGACAAAAATGTTACACTTTTCACAAAAATTATTTTTTTTCACCGCGGACAATCCGCACAAAAATGCCAACGAACCCTTACAGTGACTATGTTTTAGCCACATTCACAATGAATCCAAATGTTACACCACGTGTAACATTTTTAGGCAGAAATCCGATGTAGCACAAACTTCATAGTTTGTGCAGTATAGACCCTCAATGAACAGTGGACACTACATTTCGGAGGCGTTGTGGGTTCTATTTTCGGATCACAGAAACATGGATTGTAGCACAAACTTCATAGTTTGTGCAGTATAGACCCTCAATGAACAGTGGACGCTACATACGTCCAACATTTATCAAACTCACGTTTATAATTGGGTCATATAGAAGGGGTTTCTCACCCCGATCTGCTTAACCTTGGGGGCGGGAGCAGAACACCACAAATTGAAAATTGGGAAAATTGGGAATTTTTTCAAGGGCAGAACCCCCATTTTTACAAGGGTTCGCAATCTGGAAAATTTACCAATTCAAGGGCGATGCACGTTCAATGAAAGGAGAAAAGGCTTATTTGGACGACGCTATATCCAAAAATGCCAATGTAAGATGCTGACACATATCCGAGTAAAAAACTTCAAATCGTGGAAAGACAGCGGTGAGGTAAAACTTGCCCCCTTAACGGTTTTTTTCGGTACGAACAGTTCTGGAAAAAGCAGTCTCTTGCAGATGCTGTTGTTGCTTAAGCAGACTATAGAGACAGATGAAATTCTCTTTTTCGGTGATGAAAATTCCCTTGTCAATCTCGGCAGTTTCAAGGAAATGATTCACAGACACGCTTCATACGAAACACTTGAGTTGGAGTTTGGATACAAAATCAAAGAACCATTCAATATCCAACTCACTGTTGAAGGGCGTAAAGGTAGCCGAAAATTAAGTACCGCTTACAATTATAACCTTGATAGTTTTACGTTTAACACTGCAGTTTTCTGGGAACAGAGCGGGCCTGCTCTTGAATCCTGTTGTTACCGCCTTAAATCTGGAGAACAGGAGCAAATTGTGGAAGTAGATAATACTTTCAATAAAATCTACGGTGGACCATCGAAAAATGAAGCCCGCTATTCTCCCATAATTCGGCTTTCAGAGGAGTTTGAAGAAATTTTTTCTAGTGTCTATTACCTGGGCCCGACGCGTATCCATCCGCAACGCTACTATCGTTGGTATGATAAAGATCCAAGGGATGTAGGATTGTGGGGGGATAAGGTCATTGATGCTCTCCTCTGTGCTCACATGCGCCGTGTAAAAATCTTGAAGCAAGGAGAAGAGACAACGATTGAGGATCAGGTATCCGAGTGGCTCCGAGAGTTGGACTTGGCCTACTCATTTTCGCTGAAGCCAGTTGGTGCTTTAAAGGATGACAACTATGAAGTTCGGATTCAAAAAAGTGCTGCGAGTCCAGCAGTAACATTGGCCGATATAGGATATGGATTATCTGATTTGTTGCCTATGTTAGTTCTCTGTTACTATACACCAGAAGGTTCAACCTTAATTCTGGAACAACCCGGCATACACCTCCATCCGAAGGTACAGTCTCAGCTTGCTGACTTGTTAATAGAGGTTAGCACTGAACGCAACCTCCAACTTCTAATAGAGAGCCACAGTGAACATCTTTTGACCCGTTTGCAACGGCGGATTGCGGAGAAGAAGATTGCTGCCGATCAAACCGCCCTCCACTTTTGCCAGAACGATAACGGCGTTTCTACCATTGAGCACCTTAAAATGGATACGTTCGGTAACATTGAGAATTGGCCACCAAACTTTTTTGGGGACGAGATGGGAGACCTGTTTGCAATGACAGAAGCACAGAGGGAACGTCAAAAAAAAGAGACAGAATTAATAGAAGGTATCACTATTCGGCCAAGCAAATGACAAAGACCCAGCAAAAACGTTAAGAAAAAATGGAGGGTTAATGAACGCTGTTATCGTGGATACAAACGTTATCATAACTGCAAACGATGAGGCAGAGCATGCCTCACCCGCCTGTGTAGAACGGTGCCAGAAACGAATTAAACAGATTCTTGATCAGCAGGAAACATCACTCGTTGATGACGGATGGCGAATTCTGAACGAGTACAAGAAACATGTTAATTTACAAACCCGGAAAGGAATCGGTGATCTTTTTCTAAAGACGTTGCTTCGGAATCTGGGGCGGAGACCAGCAATTTGCACAATGGTGCGTATCAAACCGTTAGATGGCAGTGAAACGGATTTTGACGAGTTCCCTACCACCGAAGCATTAAGCGATTTTGACATAGCCGATAGAAAATTTATTGCGGTCGCTATCGCTTATGAGCGTGCCCATCAGAAAAAAGCAACTATCTTGCAGGCATTGGATAGAAAATGGGAACCGTTCCGAAAGGCATTTGAACAAGAAGGCGTGCAGATTGACTTTTTATGTCCACCTAAGAATGAAGCGTAGGC
>RKRO01000057.1 GCA_007571355.1 Candidatus Poribacteria bacterium
TTATTGAAATATATCCTATCGAAACGAGGGCCCTCCTGATAAGGGGGCTTCCTAAAAGTGTACATTTATTTTTAGATTTTACGATAATTGCAAAAAAAATAAATTGGCAAAAACCGTGCAAATATGGTATACTTTAACAGGCTTGATGTCAAGCCTTGAATGCTTGTACCGCTGAGCGGACTATCGCAGGGCGGGCAAAGTTGATATGGAGGGACCATGGAAATAGAGCAGACACTGGTTTTAATCAAGCCGGATGGCGTTCAACGGGGGTTGGTTGGTGAAATTATTGCTCGCTATGAACGCAGAGGACTCAAGATCGCCGCGATGAAGCTGCTGCAGTTGCCGCGCGTCACAGCGGAAGCACTCTATGCTGTCCATCAAAGGAAATCATTTTACGATGTCCTCATCGAATTCATGACATCTGCCCCTATTATTGCTTTGGCTATTGAAGGCCGGAACGCGATAGAACTGGTGCGTATCCTTAACGGAGAGACCGATCCAAAGAAATCTCAGCCGGGAAGCATCCGAGGCGATTTCTCTGTAGATATAACGCATAATGTTGTGCACGCATCGGATTCCCGGAGAAACGCTCATCGCGAATTGGATATCGTGTTCGCAGCCGACGAACTTTACGAATACAACCGTGCGGATGAAGACACCCTTCATGTTAAAGTGGTGTAACTGAGACACAGCACACTGTGTTCTATTTGGAACATAGAAATATCGAGAATCTCATTTAAGAATTTTGCCAAGATGTAAAATATGAGGTTGATTAACAGTATCTAAAAATCTGTATATTTCGCTTTTTTATTTACAATACTATTCGTATGGAATATAATAATTGTATGGCTTCTGTCTCTGCGAAAAAAGCGAGTGAACTGTTAGACGATACACCTGACCCTCTACGGCGATTAGCAAATGAAGGAAAGATTGATGCAATCCACACAAGAGGCGGACACAGACGCTATGATGTTGAAGGATACATCAAAAGCAAATCCCGATCAATTACAACTATTTGCGACTGTCGGGTGTCCAGCAGAAAACAAAGAGAGTACCTTGAACGACACGTCACCTCTATGCGAGGTATCTACCCGGAAGCCGAAGGTATTAGAGATATGGGCAGCGGGATCAACTTCAAAAGAAAAGGGCCTAACGCCTTATTGGACAGGCTTTTGCAAGGTGATAAGCGCCAAGTTGTTATTGCCCATCGGGATCGACTCGCCCGGTTCGGTCTCGATCTTATACGATACCTCATTGAACAAAACGGTGACGAACTCGTGGTTCTTGACCAAACAGAACATAGTCCGGAAGAAGAACGCACCGCTGATCTTCTCGCGATCCTGCATGTCTTCAGTTGCAGAATGCACGGGCACCGAAGCTACCGTGACCAAATCAAAGAAAATAAGACTCTTCCCTGATGCGGAGCAGCGTCAGATATTGCGTCAATGGTTTGGCACGGCGAGGTTCACGTATAATAAAACGATTAATATCCTGAATACGACGGACACAAAAGCGAACTGGAAAGGGATTAAAACAGGGATATTGCACGACTTACCGGACTGGGCGAAAGAAACGCCCTATCAAATAAAGTCGGTTGCAGTTCGTGATGCCTGTATCGCCGTGAGAGCCGCGAAAAAGAAAGCGAAAAAGACTGGGAAAAAGCAGTCTGTTTCTTTTAAATCTAAACGCCAACCTTCTGATAGTCTTTTCATACCGAAGTCTGCGATAAAACCGAAGGGCATTTACTATACAATTTTAGGCGATCTTGCCATGTCTGAAGCACTCCCTGATAATATCAGAGATTCTCGGTTGGTAAAAGACGGGGACAAATACTATCTCTGTATTTCTTATACTGTCGCAACGCCGAAACGAAAGCCAAATGGACGTGTTGTGGCTTTAGATCCCGGTGTGAGAACATTCCTCACTTATTTTCATGAGCGTGGTTTCGGATGGCTCGGACATCACGCTATTAATAGAATTCAGAGACTCTGTTTCCATTTGGATGACCTACTTTCCCGTGCGTCTAAAGCAAGTCGCTCAAGCAAGCGAAATATGCGTAAAGCTGCGAATAGGATACGGAAACGGATACGTAACCTTGTGGATGAATTGCATAAGAAGAGTGCACGCTGGCTGGTGGATAACTTTGATATTATCTTGCTACCGACCTTTGAAACATCACAAATGACGTGTAAAGCAAATCGTAAACTTCGGAAGCGATCTGTTCGTCAAATGCTGACCTTGTCTCATTACAGGTTCAAGGCGTTTCTCAAGCAGAAAGCAAAAGAAACAGGTTGTATCGTTGTCGACGTTTGTGAAGCCTACACGTCAAAAACAGTGTCATGGACAGGCGATATTGTCCATAAGCTAGGGGGTCGCAAGACAATCAAAGACAATTTCGGTATCTCTATGAACAGAGATCTCAACGGCGCGCGTGGGATTTTCCTACGCGCTTTGGTAGATAAACCCTGGTTGCTAAAGATAAGCAACTTGCAAACCATGCATCACGCGTAAGACAACGTATTGCACGGAAATGTATAGGTTAATATTATCGGAGGTAATACCCTTGAAATTTGCTAATATTTGTATGGTAA
>RKRO01000129.1 GCA_007571355.1 Candidatus Poribacteria bacterium
AAAGTCACTTCGATCACCAAGTCGAACGCGCAAGGTTACGGCATGATTGTATGGGATACAGCCTTCGAGCGAGTCGCTGCAAAGTATCCCGATATAGAGACAGAATCGCTGCTCGTTGATGCAGCATGTATGGATTTCATACGAAGACCGGAAGATTTTGATGTGGTCGTCGCGAGTAACCTGTTTGGAGATATCCTCACCGACATCGGCGCGATTATCACCGGAAGTATGGGACTGGCACCGAGCGGCAATATAGACCCACAACGCCGATTCCCTTCAATGTTTGAGCCGGTTCACGGGAGTGCCCCGGACATCATGGGGATGGGCATCGCAAATCCGTTGGCGGCAATTATCTCCGGTTCAATGATGTCACGCTTCATCGGTGAGGTAGAAGCATCGGAAACGATAGATGCAGCTGTACTAAAGGTCGTTGAGGAGGGCAAAACTCTCCCACCCGACTTAGGCGGTCAAGCCAAGACCTCACAAGTCGGCAACGCTGTGGTAAACGCGCTCGGCTAACGTGCTTTGGCGTGGACTTCGGAGTTGGTTGGCTTGGAGCACGCAGAGTAAAGTGAAGGTGGTCATCTGGTATGTCGAACTCACATTTTAGAGTGAAGCCCGTAAATAAGTGGACATCTTTGTAGCATAAACTTTTAGTTTGTGCAGTATCGCGCCATAAAGATAGCGCACACACTCGTCACTATCGCAGGTATTATCTGGTTTTGTTGATGATAACGGATTTCTGACTTTCCAATTAGAGGCGAGAATTACTTGGGGAAAACCATTAACATGAAACCACATGGAGGATAAATATGCAACTCGGTTCAATTCATGACGCAGCAGCAAACGGCGATCTCGATTTAGTCAAGAGAATCCTTGAACGGGAGCCGCAGCTGGTCAACCAGGACGATCAATACGAATGGCGTCCTATATTTCATGCCGGATTAAGACGACATTATGATATTGTTAAATATCTAATAGACGCTGGTGCTGATTTGGCAGCGCATGATGGCTATGTGATACACTATGCGGGAGAAGTACCGGACAATAAAGAAGTTGTGTCATTGCTCGTTGCGTATGGCGGCTTGGATGCACATACTAAACCATCGAGCGAAACGGCGCGCCAGTTCATATACGCTGTTTTCTTAGCCAATGTGCAGCGCGTCAGCGCAATGCTCCGGGACAACGCAAAGTTGGTCCAAGAGCGTTACGCCCGTGGCGATACAGCTTTACACCACGCGACTCGAAACGGGGACCTGGAAATTGTTGAACAGTTAGTGAGCAATCGGGCAGATGTCAATGAAACATCAGATCATGGGCATTTTCCACTATACTGCGCAGCCGGTCATGGACATGTAGAAACGACGCGGTACCTGATAGAACACGGCGCAGATTTGAAAGCCAAACTCTCCGATGGCAAAACAGTTGTTGACTGGCTAAAACAGTTTGCGGATCACGACCATCGCTTTAAATCTTGTCTGGATGTATTGGAGAGATATTGATTGCCCTCGCTCAATTTTGATGCAGCGACGCACTGTTCGATTGAATTGTAAAACCGCTCCAACCCCACTGGTTGCCACGGGCATATATCACCTGCGTCAAATGCTTGTCCGTAATTGTGATGTTGTAACGCTTCTCAATCGTCTCATTTCCCACAGGAATCCGCAATCGCTGAATCTGCTTCTCACCATTCGCGATAAGGTTTATCTCTAACGGTTCAGATTGGCTGGCACTGAAATAGCATGTCACTTCGTACGTCCCGTTGGGAAGTGCGACTCGGAAAACCCCATCTTCGGCTCCCCAAATGCTATCCTCGTAGGGCTGTGGAACTTCAGATCTGTTTTCAAAGTCGTCCCGCTCTGATTCCGTTAGCCAGCCGTATTGACCATCAGCATAGACCGTATCCGCATGAACAGCGATGTATCCCGGTGCTGTCTGTCCATTATCGGGTTGCATGTCAAAGGTGATAGCACTTCCATCGCCCCACATTTCGATGTCTGGTGCAGCGCGTTTACGACGATAGAGTCGGTTGTAGTCGTTAGAATCGATGAGTTCATACGCTTCCTTCAAACCAGCCGCATTGTCATACGCCGTCCGCCAGACGATGACATAATCAGCAGGTACTTCTTTTCGCTTGTATTGCAGGGGAAAATGATCTGTATTTGCCTCGTAGTTATCGAGGTAGGCAATTCCCTTATTCGTTGCCAATAGACACTCGATGTGTCCAAACGGTTCAACGTATTTCGGTTCAAAACCGAGCGAATCTGAAAAACCGCCCCATTCTGGGGGTTCGCTCGTGAGGATTGCGTCCATCTCGTCCATACCCTCCAAGGAGAGCGCATTGGCAATGTCTCGGTTAAGCAGAGTGTAAGTGTGGACGTTGTAACCGAGATGCCATAAGGAGAGAACAATAATAACCCCTGCTACCGCGTGATTTATGTACCGATGTCTATCGATTGCAAAAAACGGAAGCAATACGAGGAATATGTATAGATGGAACCGGTCGTTTATCCAACCGCCGCTATAGCCTGACCATGGTGCTATGAAATACATAATCGTGATAAGGACAGCCATGAGCAGAAACCCATCCATTGGGCTCACAGCACGTGTCCAAAGTCGTTCACCGGTCTCTTTCCATTCCTCTGATTTCCGAAATTGATGGTACTGCCGAATTCTATTGATAACGGTGAATCCCAAGGCGATGGCGAAAAAGACTAACAACACCCGCCCGATAAGCACATGGTCATCTCTAAAAGACACCAAGGATTTCATGCCGAAGAAATAGTCGTTTAACCATTCAAATCCCTTATGATCGCCGCCGCTTCCGTGTGTGTTCGACAGATAGAAGTAGTAGGAGAATAGAATAAAGTAAGCCGGTATAAGTCCGACGAGGAAAATCAGTGTCGGTTTGCGTTTCGTCGCGCTCGCTCTGAAGCGGGGTATGAGTGGTTGTGATGGCTCCTTATGACCGAATACCTCTTGTAGGATGCTATAAACGGGTGTGTAGAGAGCGAAGAACGTTAAGGATACGATCAGCAACGCGTAGGAGTGGTAGTGTGTGAAGTAGGTCAGTAGCAGCAAAACATATAAAACGATTATATGCGTTAGCCGGAGTATATCCTTCACGCGCCACCAGTATCCCAAAGCGAAGAAGAACAGAGACATGCTGAGGACAAAGTTGTAAAACCCCATGTGCAGCAGATAATTGTAGGCGAAAAGAAAGCCAAGCAGTCCGAAGACCGTGTTTCTTTTTTCGACACCATTGAGGAAGTACAAGAGGGAAATCGGCAGGAGACCGATGCAAAGGGTCAACACTATCTTTTCGCAGACAAGCGGCGGAAAAACGTACAGCAGTGCTGCGAGGAGGATGTGTGAGGTCCAATTCGGGAAAAAGGTAGCATTTAACTGATAAACCTCGCGTAATCGGTAGTTTTCGTGCTTATGATATTCCTTTAGCACGTAGGCGTTGTAGATATGGCTTGCGCCGTCCTGCGTCGGAAAATACTTGAAACCCCAGACCGGCAGAAGATGTATGATTAGCAACACAATGACTGTAACATACCCGATGGATAATCGCCCTATTTTCATTCTTTTAATTTTCCTTGCGGTTCGTTGAGGAAGGTAGTTTATCCAACCTGCCTGATAGTTGGACTTACGCGTTTTGCTGATAGTTAACTGCTATTCACAGATATCCTCTCCTGCCCGAATTCTATTCTAATAGATTCCCGCTTTTGTTTCAATACCCAAATGCGAAAAAAGTTGACATTCATCAACAAATAGCGGTATAATCTGAATATGGAAAATATCTTGAAACAGCAGAGCGAATATCAACGACTTACAGAGGTCCTGGATGATTTAATTGATGTCGTAGGTGAGGATGAAGAACATCCCTTAGCTTCATTGATGGAAGTCATCGGTGTATTGATAGAAAAATATGAAGACGAACATGTCCCAGAATTGACAGAAATATAGTTTATAGGTTGGGTTGATGGAAATACCGAGCCTCCATATCATCGGCAATGATTCACAGGTTGGCACATATATCTTACGGATTCGCCTTAAAGAAAACATTACACTGCAATTCGGGCGATTTAAAAAAGGGAAACGGATTGCCCTACCTGCTGGCGACTATACGTATGTCGGTTCCGCACTTTCAGAAAAAGGCTCGACTTCGCTGGCACGACGGCTTGTCCGGCACGCAACGCGAAGCAATAATAAACCGCCGCACACTATCCGAAAAAAAATGATACACCAATTCGCCGAATGCGGTTTGGTACCTCGGGACCCGCTCCCCAAAAATGGCAAGAAATTGTTCTGGAACGTCGATTTCCTCTTGGATGTGCAATCCGCTGAGATTGTCAGTATTATTGCGATTCGTTCTCCTGAACGTCTGGAAGGCACACTCGCTGTTTTACTGGAAAACGACGCTGATACACAGATCATCGAAAAAGGTTTAGGCGCGAATGATGCACCCCGTAACACGCATCTCCTAAGAGTCAACGCAGATGAGGCGTGGTGGGCATCGTTCGCCGATAGTATAGAGAAAAACTTCTCAAATCAGGCAAATGTATGAATTGAGGTAACTATGCACGACCCACGACTTGATAAACTTGCAAATGTTCTCACGACCCATTCTACGAAGGTTCAACCCGGCGAATTTGTGCTTATCGAAGGCATTGACATCCCGCAGGAGATGGTCATTGCACTCATCCGCGCCGTGCGGAAAGCAGATGGCATCCCACTCGTTGAACTCAAGCAGAACCGTATCCAACGCGAAATCATTCTCGGTGGCAACGATGCCGGTATACAACGGATTGGCGAATACGAGATATATCGCATGAAAAAGGTGCAGGCGTACATCGGGATACGCGGCAGCCACAACATCACAGAGATGTCTGATGTCCCGTCAGAGGCACTTCAGCGTTATCAAAAACATTGGCTCCGACCGCTCAACGATATTCGCGTGCCACAGACAAAATGGGTCGTGCTACGGTGGCCCCATCCAGCAATGGCGCAACAAGCGAAGATGAGCACAGAGGCGTTCGAGGATTACTATTTCGACGTTTGCACGCTCGATTACAGCCGAATGGAACAGGCGATGGTCCCACTGAAATCCTTGATGGAGGAAACCGATGAAGTCCACATCGTCGGTGAGGATACCGATTTACGGTTCAGCATCAAGGGCATCCCTGTGATTCCGTGTGCCGGTGAATATAACATCCCTGACGGCGAATGCTTCACCTCACCCGTACGCGATTCCGTCAACGGCACGATCCGTTTCAATACACCGACAATCTATCAAGGCACCACTTTTACAGACATCCGACTCCGATTTGAAGACGGTAAAATCGTCGAAGCATCGGCGAATAACACCGAAAGACTCAACGCTATCCTTGATACCGACGAAAGTGCCCGCTATATCGGCGAGTTTGCTATTGCGTTTAACCCGTATATCACAAACCCGATGTTGGATATCCTGTTCGATGAGAAGATCGCTGGCTCTTTCCACTTCACACCCGGGCAGGCTTATGAGGAAGCAGACAACGGCAATCGATCCGCTGTCCACTGGGATATGGTGATGCTCCAGACACCCGAACACGGCGGCGGAGAGATGTTTTTTGATGGAACCCTTATTCGGAAGGAGGGTCGGTTCGTCCACCCAGCACTCGAAGGGTTGAACCCGGAGCACCTAAAATGAGCAGAAGACAACACCTGGTACACGGGGATCCGCAACGATTTGAAGTCGTCGCAGATTTCATCGCTTCACAATACGGCAGGACAATCCACAACATCGCTGATGTCGCAGGTGGAAAAGGGATACTGACACGCCTGCTTACGAAAAAGAAAAATTTCGCGTGCGAACTCATTGACCCGCGCCGCACGGTGCTTAAAGGGATAGATCACCGACCGGAACATTTTGAACCCGAAATGGCGGATTATTATGACCTGTTAGTCGGACTCCACCCTGATGGCGCATTGCGGCAATTGGGAGAAGCAGCCCGCGTCCGGCCCGCTGTGATAATCCCGTGCTGCAACTTCTGGGATGAACAGCGGCGCGGGCAGTATGCGTTATTGGAAGTGATTGAAAACTTTTACCGGAAACATTCAATCCGATTCGAACGAATTGAACTCGACTTCAAGGGACCGAAAAATATCGCTATCGTATCCGAACCCTTTTGACTATCGGATTCTGGACGGCTCTCCAAGGGAATGCACTTCACTACTCCGCAAGGAAGAATCAAAAATGGCACAACAACCCAATATCCTTTTTCTCCTTACTGACCAGCAACGTTACGATTCACTCGGTTGCAACGGCGCGTCAGTCTGCAGAACGCCTGCCGTTGACGAAATCGCTGCAACGGGGATGCGGTTCACGAATGCCTATACGCCGATCGCGCTCTGTTCACCGGCGCGCGGCTCGCTGCTCACTGGACTGTATCCACACAATCACGGGCAACTCTCAAATATGGGGAATTTCAACGGCGTTTTTGCAAACCAAATTCTCGACAAGCCCGCATATCCAGAACTGCTAACAGCGGCAGGTTATCAGGTCAGTTGCATCGGTAAATGGCATCTCGCCAAAGAAGGCGATACAGAATTCTGGGGTTACGACAAGTGGCATCCCTATCGCGAATGGCATCAGTGGCTTCGTGATGACGGTATTGACTTCCGAATTGATAGAGACGCTGTCCAACCCTTTGAGTGGGGCGGCGATGCACCCTTCTACGGCAGACTTCCGCTCCCCGCTGAACGGACGATGGAAGCGTGGACTGCGGATAAAACGATTGAACTTCTCGACGGTTATTCGGATTCCGAGCAACCCTTTATGATTGCCGCAAACTTTTTCGGACCGCATTTCCCGTATGCCGTACCCGCGCCTTACGATGCGATGTATGCCCCTGACTCTGTGGAACGCTGGGGTAACTTTGATGAGCAGTTCATCAACAAACCGCTTATCCAACAGAAGGAGATGCTCCGGTGGAACGCCAGTCATCTGACATGGCCCGATTGGCAGAAGGTTATCGCTGCGTATTGGGGATTCTGCACTTTCATTGACGATCAGGTGCGCCGAATTCTCGACTGCCTTGAGGCGAACGGTATGGCGGAAAATACCGTCGTCATCTTTTCAACCGACCACGGCGATATGCTCGGCAGCCATCGGCTTTTCAACAAAGGGTTCCACATGTACGAGGAGACGCACCACATCCCGCTTGTCATCCGTTGGCCCGGTGCTACCTCACCCGGAACGACATGCGATGAATTTGTGAATCTTGTGGATCTCATGCCCACATTTTTGGAGATTGGTGGGGCCATCGCACCGGACACCCTCGACGGTAGATCCATTGCCCCTCTCTTACGCGGTGAAACCGTGGATGACTGGCCCGATGATGCGTTCGCCGAATTTCACGGGTATGAACCAACGCTCGCTTCTGTCAGAATGGTGCGGACAGATTCGTGGAAGTACGTCTACAATCCATACAGTGAGGACGAACTCTACGACATGAAAAGCGACCCGCACGAACTCCACAACGTAGCAAACCACCTCGGTTACAAGCATGTCCTCCGTCGGATGAAGGCGCGTATGGTCCATCGCTTACGTGAGACAAAGGACAACATCGTCATGGACGGCGGATGGCAGAGCAATTCCTTTGACCTGCTCATTTCAGGACGCGAGCAATAGTATTCAGGGCAGGTACAAGAAATGTGTTGCTTTACGGGGTTCACACGTCGAAAACTGAGTCGGCGTGGTTATCTCTTTCGGTATGCCACAGCCGACAATCAGTCGTAAAACGAGTGTTGTCAAAGTTCCAATAATTTTCATGGAGGTTTACTTCTTATCGGGTTGTTTTACGGGTTTTACACAACGGAATCCGATACCTCTAGAAGGCATTGTTGGCCACATGCCACTGCGCATGAAAACTTGCAAGTCATGGCTGCTGGAGAGAAAATTACCGCCACGTACAACGCGGGCATCTGAAAGTCCTTTTTCTACAAGCAGATAACTCTTTAGTATTGTTTCTGTATCCGTCATTTCTTGTATTAAGCCTGACACGAATACTGGGTTCCGTTTCGGAGAACTGTAGTAAAAATACATGTTAGTGGTATCCAAACACCACTCTGCAACATTGCCCGCCATATCATACAGCCCATACCCGTTTGGCGGATACGATCCTACTGGCATTGTTCTGCCTATTCCAACAGAGGACGCGGGCATACCACTTTCAGAAGAGTCCCACGGGAAATCCTCGCCTACCAACCCACCGCGTGCGGCTTTCTCCCATTCCGCCTCTGTCGGCAGGCGTTTCCCTGCCCATTCCGCATACGCTATCGCAGCATACCAACTCACATACATAACAGGATGGTCCGCTTTATCCTCAGGATAAGCCGGCACCTCAGAATAGTTTTTATAGTTTTTGTATTCCCACCAATGACTCAGGTAATTGTGAGGCACATAAGATTCATCACCGTACCGCCCAGTATATGGTCTAACATATTCCCATTCAGGATTTGCATCTAAAAACTTCTTGTAATCTGCATTCGTTACTTCGTGTGTGTCCATATAAAATGCGTCTGTATAGACTGTATGTACAGGCGAATCGAGATGTTGTATAATCTCACCATTGCGAAGTCGAAATGGTTTTTGACCAGAACCGCCGTCTATGCCACCCATTTCAAACTCGCCGGCGGGTATCAGCACCATTGTGCGTCCATCTATTGGCGTGTTTATCTCTTTCGGCACCCCAACGAGCGGCTCTTCTGGCTCATCTTCCTGATGGCTATCCATCGCACTGAGGAAAAGCACGCCAATACAAACGCAGAACA
>RKRO01000475.1 GCA_007571355.1 Candidatus Poribacteria bacterium
CCCACTCGGCGATCTGATCACTCTGTGGCCCCCGTTGCGATGCTTCCTGCAAGGGCCCGCTTATCATCATATTCATGAGATGAATCGCAACGTAGTTCAACATAATCGTACTGATAACTTCGTTGACACCGCGTGCTACCTTGAGGATTGCAGGGATGAGTCCCCATATTCCGCCTGCAAGCGTCGCAACACCGAGGCACATCGGCACAGCCATCCAAGGTGTTTCAGGGAAAAGTGGGGCGAGTTTCGTTCCGAACCATGTTGCTGCCAACGCCCCCATCAAAAACTGTCCTTCAGCACCGATGTTCCAAATCCCGCACCGGAACGCCATTGCGACAGAAAGCCCTGTCATCAGAAACGGCGTGCTTTTCACCAGGGTTTCACCGAATTTCCGAGTATTCCCGAAGGCACCGCTCAATGCTGCTTGGTAAGCGTCTAACGGGTTGTAGTTGCAGAGCAGCATGACAATGGCGTTAACGACAAAAGTACTCCCCAAAATTATAACGGGTGCCGCCAGCCAATGAATAATGTTGATTTTTTTTAAGAGGTTGTCTAACTTCGATAGCATGTTTTCAAGGTATCGTAAAGCCAGTAATTATTGAAACACATCCTATCGAAACGAGGGCCCTCTGATTCCCCCCTGATAAGGGGGGGAGGGGGGTTGTCTTCATAGGAGTGTGCATTTATTTTTACATTTTACTATAACAGGACTTCCGCAATTTTGACAATAACAAGGTCCCTATGAGGGCGAACCCCTAAAAAATCCACAAGGTTCCGTGACACAACCTAACAGGTTATGCTACAAGAAAGCACTTGCGTAAGTCCTAATGAAGATGTGTATCGGTTTCTCCGGTCATTAGCAACCCAATTGCTGCAATGTCGTTGCGTTGTGCAGTCGCTTCAATCAATTGACCGCTTGACATCACAAAGAGCCGATCACTCAAGCGTAAGACTTCATCTAACTCTGTTGAGATGAGCAGTACAGACTTCTCTCGGTCGCGTTGTGCCAATAAATTTTCATGGACATAGCGAGCCGCGTTGACATCTAAACCGCGCGTCGGGTTAACGGCGATAAGTAGGTCGGGGTGAAGCGAGATTTCGCGGGCGAGGACAACTTTCTGTTGATTCCCCCCGGAGAGTGCAGCGGCGGGGGTGTCTGCAACAGGCGGACGGATGTCGTAATCGGCGATCAGCTGTTCGGCTCTCTCCTGTTTTCGGGTTTCGTTAAGGATATTCCACCGGGCTGTCCGCTCCAGGTGTGTCACATTCAGCAAGAGGTTCTCTGTAACCGAGAAGGATGCGATAATGCCTGTTGTCTGTCTATCTTCTGGGATGTACCCGACTCCGCGTTGCCGTACCGCCTTTGTTTCTTTCGGATGAGCCCCTAAGATACTGATTTTTCCAGATGCGTGATGCCGTAACCCCATGATCGCTTCAGCGAGTTCGCGCTGCCCATTGCCATCTACCCCGGCGATGCCGACAATTTCACCGCGACGGGTTTCCATTGAGACTTCCGAGACCGCGATTTCGTTACGACTGCCGAGTACGGTTAGATTTTCGAGCTGCAGCACGTTGTCTGATGTCTCATTTTCGAGGGGTGCGTCTCCTGAGCGTTCAACTTCACTGACATCCGAGCCGATCATCTCCCGCGCGAGCTCGCGTGCCGTCAGTTCACCTGTCGGCCCGAGATAAACCTTCTTGCCGCGCCTTAAAACAGTAATCCTATCGCTGATGCTGAGGACCTCTTTCATTTTGTGGCTAATGAAAATGATCGCTCTGCCATCGGCTTGGAGGTTGCGAAGGATTCTAAAGAAACCCTCTACCTCTTGTGGACTCAGGACAGCTGTCGGTTCGTCAAGGATGAGAATCCGAGCGTCAACTGATAGTGCCTTTAGAATTTCAACCCGTTGTTTCAGTCCGACCGACAGGGTCCGTACGCGCGCAGTCGGATCGACAGTTAAACCGAACTGCTTTGAGAGCGTCTCCGTAAGACCGATGGCTGTCTCTTTCTCAAAGCGGAATCTACGGAACCATCGCTTAAACGGGCCGCCTGCTTCATCAGGACCATCGTCAGATTTCAAGGTTCCAAGGCTCAAAGCGATGTTCTCGGCGACAGTGAGATTCTCGATGAGCATAAAGTGCTGATGCACCATACCGATGCCATTGCCAATTGCATCCCGTGGCGATTTCGCCCGTAACCTACGTCGTCCTCCCTCACGATCTGTGACATAGATACGTCCTGCGGAGGGTTGATAAAGTCCGTAGATAAGATTCATCAGTGTGGACTTCCCCGCGCCGTTCTCTCCTAAAATCGCGTGGATTTCGCCCGCTTGGAGCGTGAAATTGACGCGATCAACAGCGACGAGATCCCCGAAGGTTTTCGTAACATTCTGAAGTTCAAGGATGTTTTCTTTTGTCATCTACAGCAGGCACCAATTTTTCGCGCGCGCGGGTGTCAATTCTCCATCGTAAGCGATTACCCGAAGCGAGACCTTCCAGCTTTCGCCCTCAGGTGTTGAGATGGATCTCGTCCAAGTCGGGTTATAGAGTGCCATCCCGTAATCCCGAATGAACCACGGCCCCCGAATGCCTTCATTAAGGATGCTCATAAAGACCCCGAATGCTCCGTGTCCGGCTAACATATTCTGGTAAGCAACGAAATCGGATTCGCCTTCGTGGACGACATCAACGCCGCCGCTGCGCCCGTTGTCCCCCAATACGATCCCCCCCATGACAGGCAGCAGTCTCGGTTCAACGCGGATACCGATGCTCCCGAACTTCGTCTGTGGATACGTTGCAGCACCGTAAGCGGCGATTTTCTCACTTGTCATATCACAGATAGTGGCATCCGCAAGCGCGTAGAGATGGACTGTCCGAATTTCGTCAATCAACGGTTCTTCGTTTTCGTCGCGCCAGACAACGTTTTGAACGAACTGAACACCATTTTCGTAGGGTGTGATGCCCATATCTTTTTGTGTGTCCATTCGCCCTAATTTCTCAAAGACTTTGTCTGTCCAAGAGCGGCGGGGTGGCGATGCCCAAAAACCCGCTTCCCTGTCGCCGACCTGAACTGGCCCCTGCCCAACGAAAATACCGTTGTGGAACGGGTGATCAAAGGCGAACTCTTGAACGACGGTACGTCCGGTTGGTGTATAGAACGGGAAAACGAAGGGGCGATAAAAATTCGCGCCCACGCCGCCTAAACATCTGCCAGTAGTGCTATCCACAACCAGATGTGTTTTCGCATTGACTTTAACTTCAAAGTTGTTCATAATTCCTTTATAGACGAAGGCACTTCTTGCGCGACAGGAATCACATAGCTCCGAATCGCCACACCCGCCACTTTCTCACGCTCTACGCGAGGTTCCGGTTTTTGGCGATGATCGAAGACGACAGAGTAGCCTTCCGTTGCTCCTTCCGATATGAGATACGCGGCGAGCTGCTGCTTGCCTGCTTGATAGCGGCTCTCGCCCCGCCAAATCTTTGTTTCCACTATGTATTTTCGCTGATTGTGCGTGATGAGGATGTCCATTCTCCCACGACCGGTTTGGACTTCTATATGCATAACACCACCGATACGTCTAACAAACTCGTCAAGATAGGCAAGTAAGAGGTGCCGTCCTACCGATTCTTGTGGCGTATCCGGCACCTGCAAAATTCTGAAACCTGCCCGTGCTATGAAATCTCGGAAGTTATCAAGTAACGCCTCCATTTCAATCCGCCCCGTAGATGTGAGATACTTATGAAGTGCTTCGTCGGTATCTTCTGAGAAGTATTCTTGCTCTAACCCGTTTACGAGTGGCTTGAACGCCCTCATAATCCGGTAGAGATAAATCGGATTGAGAATCTCACACATACCGTCATCACCCTCTTTAATAACGCCATAGGTAGCGAGTTCACTGATAATATCATCGTCGAGATTGAAGTCTACGCCTTCCTCACGCGCCATAATACGCATCAGAACGCTTTCAAAGCGTGGATTCCTGCGGATATTGGTCGTCAGATGTTCAATGTTGGTATTCCGTCCACGAAGGAGTCGTGTATGTGCTACCGTAAAATGCTCCATCGTAATGGTCTCAGTTTTCGGGATATCCATCTCTTCCGTAAGAATCTGTGCCAACCGATTGACAAGGACAGGTTGACCAGCAGCCTGCTTGTGAATAGATACCACAACTTCAGGCGCGAATCCTTGACCGACCTCCGCAGTATACTGTCCAAGCAGTTCTTTGACTTGTTCAAGTGTAAAGTTGGGTAGATGGAACTCATCCTGAATATTGAACGGCGAGATGGACCTGTCGTAGTTGAGTTGAATGATGTTCTGGACTCCGACAATGCCGACGCTGTACGGACATCGTTCTCTACCGGAGAGATAAATACGGCGTAGCGAACGCAGAAAGCCCTTGACAGCATCCCGTGGAATCGCATCAAACTCGTCAATGATAAGCACAATTTTCTGATTTTTTAGAAAATCTGCCAATTTCTCAAAGAACATTCTTGTTGAAACATGATCAATTATCTTCGCGTTATCCAAGAATCGCGTTAGCGTTTCAGACGGAACCTCTTCACGTTTTTGGAAAACGTTCTCAATTTCTTTACGAATATCCGCATAGAACCAGGGATAAAAATCAGCAGCGGTGAAGTCTTCATACTCCTCAAAGTTCAGTTGGATTGGGAAATATGTTAAATCTTCAGTTGTAAGTGTGTCAAGTGCCAATCGGAAGAAGGTGGTTTTGCCGGTCTGGCGCGGTGCAAAAAGGACGATGTATTTGCCCTGCTTGATGCGGTCTATGAAATCGGCAGTCTCTTTTGTGCGTGGGACGATGTAGTTATCTTCAGGATACAAGCGCCCTTCGGTTCCAAAACGTTTCATGCGACACCCTTTTCTCCACTGTAAAGCACGTTAAATCGTGGCTTGGTTGCGCGACGCGATAGGGTATTGACTCTCGGTTAAGTGTATCACATCATCGCTTAGCGGTCAATAAAAATATAAGATGAAATTCCCGCTTTACATTTCCGGGGCAAATATGCTATAATACCCCTATATCTTACAATGCAATGGAGGAAAATACGTACATGAAAAAATTGTATTGGCCTGTCTTATGTCTTTTCGCAATCGGATTCATACTCGCTCCGAATAGAGACCTCGGCGCAAAAGGACACGAGAAATTCAAGGTTGCCATGCTTCTTCCCGGTTCAATTAGTGATGCTGGATGGAACGCGTTAGCTTATGAAGGGCTTGTAGCCATTGAAAAGGAACTCGGTGCCGAAATTAGTCATGCCGAAACACGAACCCCATCGGATCAAGAAGAACAATTCCGTTCTTACGCCCTTGACGGTTACAACTTGGTTTTTGGACACGGATACGAGTTTCAAGACCCTGCCAAAGCAGTTGCCGCTGACTTTCCTGAGACAATTTTCATCACATCTTCCGGTGGCACTATTACTGACAATATCTCACCGGTTAACTTTCGTGTCGAGCAGCCTGCATACCTTTTAGGGATAATAGCAGGGATGATGACGAAAACTAATAAACTCGGTGTTATGGGGGGACAGAATATCCCGTCTGTGAATAGCACGTTCATGGCATTTGAGGGCGGCGCGAAAAGTGTCAACCCTGAAGTGGAGGTCTCTTGGGTCTATGTCGGCAATTGGGAAGACATCGGTAAAGGTAAGGAACTTGCACTGGCGCAGATTAATGAAGGGGTTGACTTTATCTTCCCCAATGCTGACGCAGCGGGACTCGGTGCCTATGAAGCGGCTGAGCTCGCTCAAAAAGAGGGCACGTTAGTGTATACCTTCGGTGCAAATCGCGACAAGAGCGACATATCTCCCACTGTGATTGCAAATGCTGTGATTACCCCGAACGCTTTTGTGCAAATTGCCAAGATTATCAAGGAAGGTACGTTCAAACCGCAAGTCTATACCTTCAACATGCTGATGGACGAGGCGATCACACTCACATACAGTCCTGCCCTAAAGGATAAAGTGCCAGAAAATGTCCAGAAAGCCGTTGCGGATGCAAAAGCCAAAATCCTTGCCGGCGAGTTGAAAGTGCCACAAATCGATTTTACCGAAAAGGAAGAAGAATAGCCTTTTTAAATATGTCATTCTGTATGTGGAGTATGCATCATGGCGCATAAAATGGAGATTGATGGCGTTGAAGTCGCTTTTACTGATGGCGAAACCATCCTTGAGGTTGCGCAACGCCATCAAAAAGAGATTCCGACGCTCTGCTACGACCCGAGGCTTGAGCCTTTCGGGGGGTGTCGTCTTTGCATTGTCGAGTTAGAAGGTGCGCGAAATCCAGTGGCATCCTGCACAACGCAGGCAACTGCGGGGATGGTTGTGCGGACAACAACCGATCTGATAGAGACGTACCGGAAGACGCTGCTGGAGATGGTCATGAGTGAGAACCGTGAAGTTGACGTATCCTCGATGCGCGGCTATGCATCAGGCGAGCTGGCGAACCTCCGGGATAAGTACGACGTTAACCCTTCAAAAATAACAGGTGCGACATCCGGCACGAGTAGAGCCGATGACGACAACCCTTTCATCCTCAGAGATTACGAACTTTGTATTTCATGCTATCGATGTGTCCGCGTCTGTGCTGAACAGGAAGGTGACCACGCTATTAACGTCATGAACCGCGGCTTCCATACACAGATTACGACAGAGTTTGATGGGCTTCTCAAGGATTCTGCCTGCACGTTTTGTGGACAGTGTATTCAGACCTGCCCGACCGGTGCACTTGCAGACAAAAAAGCACTCCGCGCAGCGGATGAAGTCGCGGATGCTATTCCTGACAAAACCCGCACGATCTGTCCGTATTGTGGTGTCGGCTGCTCGGTTGATGTGCTCACAAAAAATGAAAAGATTGTCGGCATTCATCCGGCGATGGATGGCCCTGCGAATCAAGGGGCACTCTGTGTCAAAGGGCAGTTTGCTTACGACTTCGTGCAGCATCCTGATCGCTTGAAAACGCCACTCATCCGTGGTGCTGATGGCGAACTCCACGAAGCAACATGGGAGGATGCCCTGAACAAAGCCGCTGAAGGGTTTCGGAAGGTCGCTACTGAACACGGGAGACACAGTATCTACGGCATTGCCTCCGGCCGCGCACCGAGTGAAGCTGCGTACCTTATGCAAAAATTTATTCGTGTCGGGTTCGGTACCAACTATATTGACAATTGTAGCCGTGCCTGACACGCGCCGACCGTTGCCGGTCTGGCAGCGACAATCGGACGCGGTGCGATGTCTAATCCGCTCGTTGATATGCAGAAACCGGATGTGATTTTCTGTATCGGCACAAATATGACGGAATGCCATCCTGTTGCGGCAACTGGGCTTAAGAAGGCGATTGCGCGTGGCGCGAAACTTATCGTAGCGGATCCGAGGCGTATCGGGCTGGCAGAGATATCGCAGCTGTATTTACCGCTTCGTGTCGGTTCGGATACTGCCCTACTTCTCGGTATGGCACACGTCATTGCACGTGAAGGTTTGATTGACGAGGATTTCGTCGAAAATCGCACAACGGGGTTTGAGGCATTCTTTGAACACATCAGTCAGTGGACACCAGAATGGGCGGAAACAATTACGGGTGTCCCTGCAAAAGACATTGAAACCGCTGCAATGTGGTACGGGCGCGCGAGCAAGGGTGCCATCTACTATACACTCGGAATCACGGAGCATATCTGCGGCGTTGAGAATGTGCAGAGTCTCTGTAACATTGCCTTGATGACGGGTAACGTCGGGCGCGAGGGAACCGGTATCAATCCGATGCGTGGGCAAAATAACATTCAAGGGGCAGGCGATAGCGGTGCCTTGCCGAACAACTATCCCGGTTTCCAATCTGTCATGGATCCGGCACATCAAACAAAATTCAAAGCGGAATACGGTCGGGCAATTGACTTAGCGAAAGGGATTACCAAAGTAACTGCCTTAGAACTTTGCGGTGAAAGTATCCATGCGATGCTGATTGACGGTGAAAACACGCTGCTTTCCGACCCAGATCGAGAGCATTGTGAGCATGCACTCCGTTCATTGGAGCACCTCGTTGTTATTGACATTTTTCTCACGGAGACGGCAGAACTTGCCGATGTCGTGTTACCAGCGACTGCCTGGGGTGAAACAGATGGTGTCTGCACAAATACCGAGCGGCGTGTTCAACGGGTGCGGGCTGCAGTGCCGCCACCGGGTGTCGCAAAACCCGATTGGTGGATTATCTGCCAAATAGCACAACGACTCGGTTTTAAGGGTTTTGATTTTAATGAACCGAAGTCGATCTTCGACGAACTTTGTCGGGTTTCACCGATCTACGCGGGTTTGGATTGGGATCGCATTGAGAGAGGCGAGTACCAGTGGCCCGTCGCCTATAAAGGGCATCCGGGGACCCCTATGCTCCATGAAGAAGAATTTGTCAATGGGCGCGGTCTCTTTTCAAATGTCTATTACCGAGACCCCGCGGAGACAATTAGTGATGAGTTCCCCGTATGGCTCACCACAGGCAGACGTTTAGCGTCCTATCACACACGGACGCAGACCGGCAGAGCCCAAGGGATTGATTACCTCTTGCCAGAAGAATCGCTGGAAGTCAATCCTGCTGACATTGAGAAGTGGGAATTGACAGACGGTGAATGGTGTAAAATGAGTAGCGCGCGTGGCAGTATTAACATCAAGGTAAAAGCGACGAAGCGTTCGCCGCGTGGCACCGTCTTTGCCAGTTTCAGTTTCGCAGATGTCCCGGTCAACCTATTGACCGGTTCGGGTTATGATCCGATTACGCACACCGCGGAATTGAAAGTGTGCCCGGTCCGG
>RKRO01000014.1 GCA_007571355.1 Candidatus Poribacteria bacterium
CTGCTCCTGATGGAATTGATATCAAATGGGAGTTTGCTTTTATATGTGGTGATGCGAAGTTTTCGGTTATTTGCTCCAAAATTGTCGTTCTCAAGCAAACTTCTTGATTATAAGAGAGCGTATGTAGAAAGCTTAACAGTAGACTATGCTTTGGGTACTCATCGGGAAGTTCAACTCGGGCGGTCCTCTCTAAAAACGATATAGACAACACCCTGCAAGTCTCTCCTAAGTTGCTATAGCGTTGTTCTGTCTCTTAGATAAATGTGTGTTTTTCTAAAATTTTGCAACTTTTTAGGAAAATTTGACATTGTTCGCGATCTGTGATATAATATCAACAGATAAGGTGGCGGAACCGAAAAATGATGCCGCCGCTATTTTCACACTTGCATTTCACATACGGAACTTGAAGATGAAGAACCGACACATTGGGATAACAACGTTACAGAATGCTTGTCTGAGGCACAGTTTGCCTGGGCGGCTCCTATGTCCGTCGGCACCGCTTGTGCACTCGGTTTACATCACTAGATTTACCCCCCCCCCCCATTCACGTACGTTAAGTATTTTACCTCATTTACTTTCTAACGTGTTGTGCTTTTTTCGCGCCCGCACGCCGCTTTCATCTTGCATGAAGCATCGCATCGCGGGCTTTGGCTGTTGCAGTGCCCAGTGCCGCAGGGACGGCTCCCGCGGCGCGCGACTTTTTTGTTTGACGATAACAGAGGAATGGTGTATCCTAATACCGTCCCCCTCTTATCGTCATAAATCGGAGGCGTTCTGATGATTTCACAGAAATCTAAACGACTCAAAAAATGGCTACCGGTTGTGTTTCTACTCGTTGTTGGGGGTGTGGTGTATCTGTTCATAGGAACACACGCTGTCCCCGCGGAAGCACCGATAGAGAAAATATGCCCGTATCAGATCGAGACACAGACCTGCCCGCATCAACAAGACAGATAATAGATGTTAGGATCCATGTTTAAAAAAGTGTTCTTTATTTTACCAATTTTTGCCATGATTGGATATTTCTCACTGTTGGCTCTGAGTTCAACATCAATGCGTCCAGTAACAACAGAATCTCCTCCTGACTTCACTTTGGTAGTCAGTGGTCAGGAGCTGGGCTACCTTGAACCGTGCGGGTGTGCTGAAGGACTGATCGGAGGATTTCCTCGCCGAGATAGCGTACTTCTCCAACTTGCCACCGGTGGTAAAAACTTACTGCGGATTGCCAACGGTAATCTGATTTCTGACGCGGGACGGCAATCAGCGTTGAAGGCAGAAATCGGATTTACTGCCCTTAAAGAGATGGAATATGCTGCCTTTAATGTTGGACCGCGCGATTTACTTTTAGGGATAGAGCCGTTGAACTATTTCTCAAAAACCTCTGAAATTCCTTTCCTATCTGCGAATCTGTTCCAAGGTGAAGAACGTGTGTTCCAGCCCTTTACGTTTCACACTATGTCCTTCAAAGATTTACACAGGCAAGTGGCAATTGTTGGAATTACCTCTCAACAATTTGAAATATATGCTGAAAACGCGAGTTCGGATTTGATATTGAAAGCCCCAGAGGCCGCGCTGAAAGAACTTATTCCGCAACTTTCTTCCGAGTGCGAATTCATCGTCTTGCTGGCACACGCCGGTATTGACGAAGCAAAGGGATTGGCGAAAGCGTTTCCGCAAATCGATGTTATAATCGTTGGGGATGAAAAGTCGGACGCACTGAAGGAAGCTGTTTCTATTGGAGATACCGTTTTACTCAATCCAGGCACAAAGGGCAAAGCGTTAGGGAGGCTTGATATTCGGTGGGACAAAGGTGAAAAGAGAGCAGATACTCACTTTGAGTTGCTAACACTTTCGGAGCGAATCCCTGATTCACCTCGGATGACGGATCTGCTGTTCGTGTATCAACAGATGCTCGCCGCTGAAAATTTGAGCGAGGAAATGGAACGAGAACTTCCGTCGACTGGGGGAATGTATGCAGGGAATGCAAGTTGTAAAACGTGTCACACTTCTGAGTACGCCAGTTGGAAAAAGACGAAACATTCTCACGCCTATCACACGCTTGTTGAAAAGGGGCATGAAAAGGATCCCGATTGTCTGACGTGTCATACAGTCGGGTTCGGTTTTCAGACAGGTTTTATCAGCGAACCTCAAACGCCTACGTTAGCGGATGTGGGTTGTGAAAATTGCCACGGTGTTGGTGGGAATCACGTCAAAAATCCGCAGCCTGGGTATGGAAAGGTGACGAAGGCAAATTGCCTGACGTGCCACACAACCGAAAATAGCCCGAATTTTGACTACGATGTCTATTTTCCGAAGATTCTACATGAGGTGATGGAGACAATCACGAGAGAATAACTGAAAATAGTCCGAGGTTCATACACCGCAAGAGAAAGGAGCGTTTATCATGTTTTTGAGATCAAGACTATTTTGGGGCGGCGTGTTGTTCTGTGTCTGTATAGGGGTATTCCTCGGTATACTGCTTTATCGGGCAAAACAGCCGCAAGAACCGATCATTATCTATAAGGCCGTCGTACCGGAGCTGCGTGCCACACCTTCAGAGAAACTTTCGGTTCAGACAACCGATGCTATTGATGAAACAGAGTCCGGGTCCCCCCCTGTGGAGTCTGATAGGTCCATTGATCCAGTGGATTCCACGCGGACAAACACACAATTTCGGGATAAAGATGTGCAGAGCGAAGAAAACGTGGACTTTGATGCTGCTGAAGGACCAAGCGTGTCCGTGCCAGAGGAAGAACGGTTCTTTGGTTTAACGCTTGCTGAGATTGAAGAGAGAATTCCGGTGCTTGAGGCGGAAATCCGTACCAATTTGACGACAGCTGTTGAGCTCTACACGGAGTTAATGGATGCTGGTGCAGAGTATCGAAGCGTTCACGGGAGCAAACCATTTCCGCCAGAATTTGCCAAATGGCGTGTTGAAACCTGGCAAGAAGTAAAGCGATTGTTCTATGAAGTCGCTCAT
The DNA here is from genome assembly GCA_007571355.1 of Candidatus Poribacteria bacterium. Classification (GTDB taxonomy): domain Bacteria; phylum Poribacteria; class WGA-4E; order WGA-4E; family WGA-3G; genus WGA-3G. Next base: position 2,981 of record RKRO01000014.1, read on the forward strand.
GGAAAAAAAATATTACCCTATGTTTCTTATTTGAAATTGACAGGTAGAGAAAACCCGCTGCGTCCGGGAGGATGGCTCAATGATCTCCTTGAACCTCTACCTATGGGTGTAACTATAGATTAGATTATAGATATTAAGGGAGGTGATGCTTGATTCAACTTATTTTCGCGCGTCGTACTGATATGCATTAAGGGTCGTGTCCTTGATGCAATTTTTGAAAAGCCAATTTATAACTTGAAAGGATTTAAAACGAAGAATGAAAATTAAATTTTGGTCCCGTTATTTTTTCGCTGTCCTTATTCTACTGAGTGGCATCTATTATGCAACCGCGCAGATGTCGGGTGTTCCCTTTATTCTCTCTGATTCACAAATGGAACAATTGAGTGGTGCGACGGAATATGAGGGCTGGGAATGTATAACAGTACTAGGCTGTCCAGAAGTCTTGTGTAACCCGAAAAACCTAAAGCGTGTGTATTCAAATGATGACTGCACGACTTGTGAAACTGCCCCTAACAATAACAACGTTTCCTGCACTTACACAGGGAAATGTTATACGTGTCTTACCATTTACTATGAAACTGAGTGTGGCGGAAGGTTCGATTATAGGGAAAGCGAATACACATGGCTCCGCTCCTGTGATTAGGTGCAATTCTTTTATCGAGAAACCTTTTTAGGAAAATAGGCACCCGTAGGGCAAATCTTTGGCTAGATTTGCCCTACGGGACCAACTGACTCGGATGAGACGAGGAGAAACACAATGGTTCTTGAAAAATATGCGCGAATGACTACGATCTTTCTCATCTTTTTTTCGTGTATTACATTTGGATTTGCGCAAGGCACAGAGCCTTCCGTTACAGCACCTGATGCCGTGGAAGCAGAACTTGATATTCATCTCATTTTAGCTGGCATTCGGCATTACGACAGAATTGTTCAATCCGGTGAGGGAGAATGTACTTATACCGTTGAGCAACCGAGAACGTCTGAGGCATACATCACTTTGAAGGGGGCCATCTCTTTTGATTCTCAGCATACACGTATGGATGTGGATGAAAGTATCTCCTCAGAAAATATGCGTTGGCCCAAAACAACTATGATTGTAACGACGATTGGAACATGGAAGATAACATATAACAAAAAAGGGGAACCCAGCTACCAGTTTCGTACAGAAATCGGGTTAGATCCCATAAATATATGGGTGGATCCCAGACGGTGGTTACGCCCCCTTGATAAACAGGATTTACCAACTTATCTAAAAGAGCAAAGTTTTCGTATCTTAAAGGTTGAGTCTTTCAAAGATACGCTGTGTTATGTGATAGAAAAAAAGAGAACCTTGAACGATTCTTCAAACCAACAAGAAGATGTTTTTGAAAGATTTTGGATTTCACCCGAGCACGGGTTTCGCTATCTGAAATATGAAAGGCGATACCTTCGTAAGAGAGATTCGGCTGATGGAACAATTAAGAAAGGCACGCCATCTGTTTTACGCGACACGCTCTATTATGAGAAACATGCGGCGGATGTCTGGTTTCTAAAAAGCGGCGTGTCAGAAGGCTTCTGGATTGATTCAGAAGGAACCGAACATCTTAAGAGTAGATCTACAATAAAAACAGAAAACTTCACGGTTAATCATAACATCCCATCAAAGAGATTTACGGTTGAGATTCCTGACGATGCACTGATTCACGTTGGTGAATTGCGCAAGAAATTGTCAAAAACGGAATTCCTTGAACGCTATGGGGAAAATAGGAAGTAGACAGGAAAGTATCTCACGCGTATCTCTTGCAGATAGGAGAGGCAGGAAGAATAGTTTATGCCAAAGCCTAAAACCCTACTTATTACTATAGTTCCAATTTTGGTAGCAGTCCTATTGACGTACAGCCGATCAGAATTGTCTTCTTGGATGTGTGGACCTTATACTTTGTGTCAGGTCGCTGAAAGATACGGGAAAGTAATAGATCCAGAGGTTGTCGCAGAACTTTCTCGGACAACTGAGGGCGGCACAACGATGAAAGGATTGGCAGATGCCGCCCATCAACTCGGCATGAAAGCCGTTGGGCAAAAAACAAATTATCAGAACCTCTTACAACTGACACCGCCGCTCATCGCGCTTGTTAGGACACAAGACAGTGCCTCCGGTAATCATTTCATCGTTATTGATAAGATTGCACAAGATCAAATAGAAATCTGGGATGTCAATAGAGGGTACGCTATCCGTCCCAAAGAGGTTTTTGAGTCTATGTGGGATGGATATGTCTTGGTAATTTCTCCCCCAATCCAGCAGCAAATATCGGTGGATGCTCCGGATATCGAAATTGCCGAGCCGATTCACGATTTTGGTGCAATTCCACAATTGGAAGTCGTTGAGCATACCTTCACAATAAAGAACGTAGGACAGCAACCGTTAAACATTTTAGAGGTGAACCCTTCTTGCGCCTGTGAAAAGGTCGATCTGAAGGAGAAAATGATTCCCCCCGGAGGACAGACTTCATTGGATGTGCGCTACCGCGGTTCAACAAATGGCGGAAAAACCCGGGTCGCCGTGTATTTGAAAACCAATGATCCAGATGAACCAGAGGTGGTTGTTTCATTGGTTGGTGTTATCAACGGCATCGCGGGTGTCTATCCGGGCCATTTTAACTTAGGAAACATTGGACAAGAGGAATCCATCCGCAAATCTTTTGTTATTTATCCGCGGACTTCTGGGAGCAAACTCACGGTGAAATCCATCAGAGCGAGTTCTCCTTTGATTAAAACAAAACTCCAAAAAGTGAAAGACAAAGACATTTTGGCTCGGGTGAATTTTGAAATTCAACGTCTCCCGCTGGGGCCTTTTCGAGAAACGATTACGGTGACCACCGACGCAGAAAAGTATTCTGAAATTCATGTCGGGGTTGAAGGCATAGTAGTTGGCGAACTTCTGTTGGAACCGGATCAGTTCTTCATGGGGTTCCTGAAAGTCGACACCCCGGTTCGCCGGACAGTCACAGTTGAAAAGCGGGGGAAAGCGGATCTTGAAATCTTGAAAGTTGAGAATAGGCTGCCGTATGTTGACGTTAAGATCGTTGCGGTGGAACCGGGCAAGAAATATAAAATTGAAGCGACATGCACGCCGACAGCCTCTTCTCCAAAATCCATTCGAGATATTGTTCAGATTCATACCAACAGTAAAAAACAACCGATTTTGGAAATTCCAATGTATGGTGTTCTTCAAAAACCAGCCCCGAGTGCGACAGGCCCGGAAGAATAACGTATGAGTTTAAAAAAGGCAGCACTACTGGTCCTAGTTCTCATGATCGCGAGTTTTGGGATTTATCTACGGGTTCAAAACCTGAAACTCCTTGAGGAGAAGTACCTCGTTGGCAGTGACCCCTATCGATATTTTCGTCAAGCCCGATTGATAGTAGAAGAAGGCAAATTGCCGGATGTTGAGATGGCGCGTAACTTTCCGGAAGGCATAAATCTTGCAGAGCGAGGTACCCTCTTTCCTGAATTACTCGCTGCGTCTTATAAGGGTATTCATAGCATCTTCCCATCAGCTTCGTTGCACCATACCCTTAGCCTTTACCCTCCGGTTGTGATGGGTATTTCGCTTATTTTTATTTTTTTAATTGCCCATCATCTATTTGGACGTTTTACGGCACTCTTAACTCTTCTCATGCTCGCGGCACTTCCTATCTTCATGCAACGGACCTTTGCTGGCTACATTGATACTGATCCCCTCATTGTTTTGCTCCTTTTTGCTGGTATATACTTCTATTCGCTCTCTTTCCAGGAGAGTTTCGGGATTCGTGAACTTGTATGTGCTGGAATCGCTGGGGGGATTTTAGGCATGCTGAGTTCTATATGGCCAGGCGGCGGAATGGTTTTGCTAATCTTCTGTGCATTTCAACTTTTGATTTCATGGGAAAAGGATTATACAAAGGCAGACCTTTATCGTTTCGCTTGCTGGCTTTTGCCGACTGTGCTGCTCATTTTAGGTTTTGGAACAAACTATTGGAAAAACCCACAATCGGTTTTTACGATTTTAGCACTCTACGTGCCGCTGGCAACGTTTTGTGCAGTTGTAACGATTTCTTTCCTTCAACAAAGCGAGCGATGTGTTAGGTTCTCACAAAAATTCGGTTTGCCGGTTGGTCTCGTTGTGAGTCTCCTCCTTATCTGTGCAAGCGTTTTCGTTCTTACCCTCTATTCACGGGATTTCTCGTGGATTGAAGGTCTAATTCAACGCCTACGTTACCCATACGGCAAAAATGGTGTCATGGAATTCGTGGGTGAACTGCAGCCCACAACTTGGGCGAATTGGCGGAAAGTCTATGGCACCATTGGGTTAACAACGCTCGCTGGATTTTCTTTAGTTGCCTACGGTTATCCATCCCAGAACTTTTGGCGTTCTCTGATTCAGACAAGCATCGGAGGTGCAGGACTTCTGATGATCGGACTTATAGGCACCGTTCCTGAGGTAGAAATTTTGGGTCTTTTTTCGATTCAGTCAACTTTGATATTACTCGGGAATTTTTGTCTCTTTGTGAGTCTTGCTTCTGCTGCCCATTTTCGCTATCTCAAAAGATTAGGAAAGGTTCCATCTATTTCCCTTTCTGCGGCACCAATCAACGGTGAAAAACTTCACTTGATTCTCATCGTGTGGTTCGTGATTACATGGAATCTTGCGAGTGCAGCGGTCCGTTTTCATCTGTTTCTTGCACCTGTCGCTGCGATTTTAACCTGTTATTTTTTCAGTTGGCTCTTACAAAAAACGTTGCCGACGTTCTCCCGTTTCCGCACGCAATTTCTGTTAGGATTCATTTTCCTTGCTTGGCTGACACTGATTAACGCGTCGGATATTTTCTCACTTGGGCTTCAAGTTCTAACTTTTGGAAAAATCGATATCTCTTTGTCTGGACGTATTCAATTTTTACTTACCTTACTCATAACGGCTGTCCTCTTTGGCCCCATTTTACAAGAAATGCTATCTGGAAAAGGAGGGTTTATTCTTATCTATCGCGCCATCGGTGCTATTTGTGTTGTTCTGCTAATATGGTTCAACCTAACAGGGCTTTATGCGTTTGGATCTGTGGAACGCGCCGTGATGTGGGGTGCGCGTCAAGGTGGCCCGTACCCGAACAAAGTCGTTCGGACAGCTTGTAAATGGCTCAAAGAGAATGTACCTCAAAACGCTGTCATTGCAGCAGATTGGGGAATCGGTAGTGCAATCAACGAACTTGGAAGGAAGACTACCATTATTGATGAAGAACAGAATATTCCCAGGATATTAGAAATGGCACAAGAATTTTTCTGCGGTACCGAGGATGCAGCACGTCAGTTTCTTGAGAAATATGGCGTTACCCATTTGCTGTTAAGTTCAGATGAACTTGGAAAACTAAATATCCATTCAGCAGCTTTGCAACCCCCGGCTGAAACCTCTACCGTGTGGTTTCAGCCGGGCCCAGAATATACTCCAGAAACCTGGCATTATATTCCTATAAATGAATCTGTTCTCCCTGAGTTTCAGTCAGATGGTATACGTTGTCAGCAAGGTGAGTGTTCAATTGAATCTGTTTCAATACCATTGGCATGGGAAAATCACCTGCTGGTTAAAACTCCACCTGAAGTCCTCATTCAGAGACAGAGTAAGGCACGACAAAAATTAACGGTTAAGGAAGTCATCATTGGAGAGCAATCTTGGTATTTTCCTGAAGGGCAACTGAATGCGTCCATCTGGTGCGTTGGCAATATGAACAGGCGAATGTTTCAAAATTATCAGACAATTTATTTGTCTGAAGTTGTGCGGGAATGGTTCTTGGTGAAATTATTTCTTGGTGAGCATAGCAA
>RKRO01000023.1 GCA_007571355.1 Candidatus Poribacteria bacterium
GCTCAACCGACATGCCATAAATTTTTGCGTCTGGATGCTCAATGATATGTCCATAAGGCGTTGGTGGGTAACTCGTAAACGTCTTTTGACCGCCATCAATAATAATCCGATTGGGCGTTGGGGTGCTGACGACGGTTACGATGACGCGTAAGACACACCGCTCAGGTGTTAGCATCTCAGAATTGCCGATGCGGGTCATGCCTTCATAGACGTAAGATCCGCTACGGGTCTCTGTGCAGCCGATTTCCTTTGATGCTGCTTCAGAACCAGTGCCGCCCCCACTGATGATGTTCACAGGAATCCCGTCACTTGTGAGCAGATCAACCGTTTCGTCAATAAACGGCTTCGCTCTTACGTTGCTCGGATACGTCATGATACCTTGAAAATCAACACCTTGCATTTTCATAATCTGTTGTGCAAGGCGTTGGGCTGCTTGCGGTGATTGTACACCACAGCGTCCGCTTCCGGTATCAAGCTCCACGATAACAGGCACAACGCAACTGTCAGCGATTGCTTGTTGAGAGATACCGATTGCAGTCTCCTCTGAATCGAGGGCGACGGTAATTCGCGCGCGTTGGACGAGTACAGTCAATCGTTTCAGTTTCGGTTTCCCAACGATGTTATATGGGATAAGGATGTTGTCAACGCCAGCGTCCACCATCACCTCTGCTTCACCCAATTTCTGACAGGTGATACCTTGGGAACCGGCGGTGACTTGCAATTTGGCGATTTCTGGCACTTTATGCGTCTTGGTATGGACACGCAGCGGGATACCGAGTTGACGACAGTGCGTTGCCATGCCGTTGATATTCCGTTCAAGCACATCCATATCTGCGACGAGCGTCGGGGTATCCAAATCAGCAATGTTCATAGTTTTCCTCGTGGCATTCGGGATCTACAAGCAACGTTCCATAGTAAACAGATTTCTGTGTTTAATTTACCTATTATGCAGTTTTGTGTCAAGTCATGGACTAAGGAAAGGTATGTAAAATTTTTGACATTAACAACTCTTAATCACTTCAGTGCTAATTTGGGCAGAATATTCACACCTCCGGAACTGAATTTCGCTCGAAATTAAAATAAAGAGGTGTGATGGCGTTCAGCAAAATACTTACCAGCCACCACACCCCGGATTGTATCTTCGGCTATTCGCAGCAGTGAATAACACAGGTACCAAACCTTGGACTCTTCAGATGCACACTCGGTATGACACATCTACATCAGAGGCATACCTACGCTGGCAACCTTGAAGGCTTTTCACGCTTACGCAGAAAAGACGTGAATACTTCCCGTCACTTCCACAATAACCGGAAACCCTTCAAATGTCGCATTGTTTTTGAGGCGTTGCATAAGTGGACAATGTGCATCGGCTACATAAACCCGCAATGCCTCAGAATCTTCATGGCGACCGATACCAACGCCTACGAAACCTTCTTCGGAGCGATACTGGTCTCTCAAGTGCTGCTTTGCTTCAAAAATCGTTTTCATGCGTCTACTCCTTGTGTTCCAACAATAGTTACCTCATACTCATCGAGAACTAACTTTATCGGATTCGCAAAAATGGTCCCGCCGGATCCGTTTCCGGCAAAGAGCAAAGCGACCGGCTCAAGCGTCTGTTCATCTACAATGAGTGACCCGGAGTCTCCCGCTTGGGCGAAAGGATCATGACCGGCACTTTGGAACCCAATCTGATCTGTAAAAAATCCGACTCTATCGTCGGAAAAAAATACTTTTATGTCTGCACTTAGATCCGTGAGAATCCCCACTGTATGTCCTGTTGTTCGACCAGATTTTCGGACCCGCTGATCCAATGCAGGGGAACACGGTGTAGAACTCGGGTTTCCAATGCCAATAATCTCCGGTTCAACAAGCGTTTGCGTGGAGTCTCCAACCTTTGCTATGGCTGCATCAATAGCGTTACTTCCACCCTCTGAAAAATCAATTTCTGTGTATGGTTCAAGTGTAGCAATAACATCATCTGGGGCACTACCTCCATCTACAGTGCCAGGTTGGAGGATCGGATCCCCTGGGGCTGCCCCATTACTATCCGCCAACACATGATTATTGCTCAGGATATAATGATTTCCTTCTTTCTCAACCAAGCAACCGAGGGTCCCTGCCGTAACGTTCGGATGTCCGACAGAAACCCCGCCGATAACGGGCTGGTGTTGAGACTGACTTTGATAAGCAGTAATTGTACCAACTTCAACGACCTCAGTCGGTAAATCGCCAAACCCTTCAGGAACAGTGGGTCCGGGTAATTCTGACACGTAGACGCGGACAACGCCTTTGTCAAATTGAATTGCACTATCCGTAGCTTTTGTTCCGATGCCCCAACCAATAATATTCTCTTCACCCGATCCAACCGCAAAAGCGGCGGGGGCGAGAAAATATGCCGAAGCTTTATCTTTAGCAGACTGTTGAATTGAATCAAGCATTCCAAATCTCCTGTGCGCTTAAGCCAATACCTTCACTCAAGAGATATTGTTAAGCCTTCTAAAAGATTATACAAAATTTTTTATATAAATACCACATTAAAATTTTCTACTTCACCGGACAACTTCTTTTCTGATTCC
>RKRO01000116.1 GCA_007571355.1 Candidatus Poribacteria bacterium
TTGGATACCGATCGGTCTTTCTGCTTCAAAGATGTCTAACTTGGCGACGCTCGGTGCAGCGTCGCGGATCAGTGCCTCGGAGGAGATGAACTCAGTATACATAATATCCGCACCGTTCTCTTTACAGACGACGCGGAACGGCGGATCGCTGACATCTTCCATCGGAGCGAGTAACAGTGGGAAATTTGGAATGTTGAGGTTACCGATTGTTAACATAATATGCTATTTATGGATAATATTACGGAAGTTTACAATTATTGAATCCGTCTCATATATCCGTCGTGTTTTCCTATCCAAAACCAAACAAGATCACCATTTTCCTTACGTGCTAAAGCGCGATAGTCTCTATTGATTCGTGCTGCCCATCGTGTGCCGACTTTCTTCAAATGTAAGGATGGATGTTTTGGATTCTGCTTCAGCAGTTCAAAACCTTTGTGGGCAAGTTGTCGTATCTCTTGTGGTAGGTTTTGATAGTGTGCCCAGAATTCAGGTGTAGTTTTATAGATCTTTACACCTACCTGCCCGCAAATCCTCAAGGGCTTTCTCACTGAGATAGTCCAGTTTGCCTGCCTTTACGTCTTCCTCAAATTGCTTACACCATTCCTCCCATTCAGTTTTTAAGACAGTGTGAAGTTCACTCTCAAGGGTTTCCAGCAATTTCTGTCGGCTGCTTTCTTCACATTTAACCTCTGGCACTTCCGGTATCCATCCGATCCACCCATCGCCGTTTTTTTGGATATGGGCAATATAGGTTTCTAAGAAGTCTGTATACTGAATTGTGGTCGTTTGAACTCGTTCCATTTGTGCCTCCTTAGTTTTATAGATATTTGCACCTACCTGCCCGCAAATCCTCAAGGACGTTCTCATCCAGTTTATCGAGTTTACCCGTTTTAGCAGCCTCTTCTAACTGTTTATTCCATGTTTTCCAGTCGGCTTCTAAAGTCTCATAAAGCGTATTTTCAGGTGTTTCCAACAACGTTTTTTCTGTCCTTTCCTCACACCTCATTATCGAGTATTCGTATATCCATCCGATGGATATGGGCAGTATAGGTTGTCTCGTATTCTGAATCGTAGATTTCGACGGTCTGAATTGGTTCCCTGTGTAACGCCTTGCTTTCAATGTGTCTACCCAATTATTATAACTTGTAAAAGTGTAATTGTCAAGAAAACGGAATTTGAAATGTTGAGACTAAACTTGATAATCCTTCGGGAATATGTTATACTTCCATTAATATGGTTACCCGAGAAGAGATTCACAGGAGACCGTTGGTTTCCTATGCTACAAACACAGAAAACCAACGGTCTCCTATGCTATACAGAATTGTAAGAAGTCAGATGCCTAAAAACCTCAAAGTTTCCCTAGTGTTTTTGCTGGTGCTATTCCCTGTTAACATACTCCACGCCGTGTCCTTAAAAACGCTATCTTTGAATTTCACACGCGAACTCACTGAAAACGGTTCAACGGAACGCATCACAGGAACGCTTCATTATGAAGTCAAGGCATCACGCGTCGTTGTTGAAGTCTCGAAACCTGTCAAGCAGATAATGATTGTTAAGGACAAGGTGCTGGAAATTTATTATCCTAATCAAAAACAAGCGTTCCGTTTTATCTCTGAGGGTAGGATTCCATTGCCATTTGTCGAATCCATCATCCAATCCACACAAGCCGAATATGGGTTAACCGCTATCGGGTATTCCTTGGATAAGCACGATGTCATTGACAAAGTCCTTTACACGTATTGGAACCCTCCGGAAAAGGCGAAAGATACACTCGGTGTCGTTATTCTCGGCATGCACGACGATCGACTCATATCAGCAGAAATCAAAAATCCATCTGGCTCTATCATTGGCAGATCTCGTTATCAGAATCATAAAAAAATCGGTATTAATTATATCCCTATGACAGTTATTTCCAGTACATACGGCGGGAAATCTGAAGTCTTACAAAATGAGCAGATCGTTTATAGCGACCCACAAGTGAACGCGGAGACCCGAAACCCACTCCTCAATTTCACAATCCCAAAGTCCGTGGAGGTTAAAGAGATCAAATGGTAAATTATTCTGTCTATCGTTGGCTTGCGCTGTTCTGCACGTTCTGCGTATGCGTTGTTATGTTTTCGGCGTTTGGAGACGAGGCGGCTGATTTCGCGTTTATTCAAGAAGTCAACCCAATCACAACCCCGAAACCAGAGGAAGTTGTCCGTTTTAATCCGCAAGAGGCTTCCGAGTTGAAACTTGTCGCGACTGGATTGATCCGCTTGTATCAGAAATTCGTTTCAAGTCAAGACGGTCCGTCATGCCAATTCTTACCGAGTTGTTCACGTTTCGGTATGGGATGTATACAAGAATACGGCTTTGTTCGGGGGGTACTACTTGCGACTGACAGGCTAATTCGGTGCAACGGCTCACAATCGAGTCATTATCATAGAAATAGCGTAGCAGATAAATACATTGATCCAGTTTCAGATTACGCGGAGTTAAAATAAAGATTTTTAGACGATAGGTACGAGCTCCCGATTACACATGCCATTAGATTTGACTTTTAACATACAAGTTAGTATAATAT
>RKRO01000317.1 GCA_007571355.1 Candidatus Poribacteria bacterium
AGATGGCACGGTGAGGAATCGGGCCACGACTGTAGTAATCGATGCGGAATTGAATGTAGACTTTCCTAAAAATTTCTTTAAGATCAACAAAGATTATTATAGTCCTCCGGGCATGGGATACCTCCAGGATTCAACATCGCCTACAAAAACAGACCCTGGTCTTCTCCTCTGCGGGCCGAAAAGTCTTTACCGTATTTGTGAATTACTAGAGGTGAGTACGAGCCTCATTGAACTCAAAAAATTGTCAGGATTTATCCCAGAGCGTGGCACAACGATGCTGGGACTCAAAACAGCTGCTGTCTACAAAGGGTTAGCCCCTGCCGGGGTGCGAGCCTCTGTGGAATTGCTGAAGCGTAAAAAGGTACCACTACCGGCTATTGCTTACGTTAATGCAGACCATTTTCTCGTATTTGAATCAGTAAATAAAGATGGGGTCAAAATTACAGATTCTGCTGAAAAATATCGCCCGCATCTGACGTGGGACGAACTCTCTGATATATGGTATGGTGACCTCCTTATTTTTGATAAAAAGAAGGCGCGCAGCGCAAAGCAAAAACAGGTGCCGCTGGCATTTACAGAGACACCGGAATACGATTTCGGCAAAGCACTCGGAGGCAGTGAAATCAAACATACTTTCGCTATCAAAAACATTGGGCAAAAACCTTTGGAGATTATTTCGGTTACTGAAACCTGCGCATGCACCGCTTCCATCCTTTCACAAGACAAAATACCTCCAGGGAAAATAGGAAGTATTTCGGCTGTTTTGACAGTACCTCCCGGAAATGGACAGATACAGGAAAGTCTGCTTGTCCTGACTAATGACCCCACACAAAGTATGTTAAGATTAACGTTAAAAGGGGAATCCTTTACACCACTAAAGACGTTTCCTGAACTAATAACTGTTAGAAATCAACCCCCTTTGCAAAATCCTTTAACGAAACAAGTTTCTTTACATATACAAGAGGGAACTCATATTCAATCCGTGAGAACTAATTCAGACCATCTCAAAGCAACCTTGGAGATGACAGTTAATATTCCTTACGTTAATGTTCAATTTTTGCCAACCCTCCCGGTAGGGAAATTTTCTCATAATATCTTGGTTGATTATACTTACAAAGGGGAACCAGCAACTCACAGTGTTATCGCTTTCGGAGAAATTATCGGAGAGTTGAGGGTTGTGCCGAACCGTCTTTTTTTGGGATTGATAAAAGATCCCGCATCCTTTTCAAAAACGCTTACGATTTCTGCAAACAATGCTCAACCGTTCCAAATTACCGCTGTGGAATCGAAAACAAAAGTGGTTACTTTTACAGTGGAAAGAAATGAGGAGAAAACACACTATAAGTTAACAGCCGCCATCTCACAAAAAGCACAGCGCGCGGAACTTTCGGGTGAAGTTATCATACACACATCCAGTTCCGTTCAACCGACAGTGCGGGTGCCGTTTTTTGGTGTTATTGCGGACGCTAACTGATAAGAATAGTATTGGGTTGTCATCACGCTTTCTTATGAAAAATTGTGTTGTGTATTTATAAAAAACGCAATTAGTAGATTTGGGATGTAGTAAAAAGTGCGTTGAACCCTTGATTTTATTGGCTTTTCAGTTGATTTAATTAGTTAAAAATGCTATAATATTGGGAGTTAAAAGGGGTGCCGACAACACCCCTGTAGTAGACCAAAAAGCGGGTTGCTTTTCTGGTTTTCATGCTTCCGATATTATATAGGATTTATCAGAAAAAATGCAACCCCATTGTAATTAAAGGAGCATTTTTTCTGATGAATCTCATAGAAGTTATGGATCGTTTCCCTGATCAAGAAAGTTGTATAGAGCATCTGGAACGCGTCCGTTGGGCAGGAACGCCCGTTTGTCTACATTGTAGTAGTAAGCATATCAAACCCAAGAAAGAAGATGGTGTAGGGCGTGTAGGCCGCTGGCATTGTAAAGATTGTAACGCTTCCTTCAAAGTTACGTCTGGCACCGTATTTCATGGCACGAAGATTGAACTACAAAAATGGTTCTTAGCCATTGCTTTACTCACGAATGCTAAAAAGTCGTTATCCAGTTGTCAACTAGCACGCGATTTAGACTTGAATCAAAAAACGGCTTGGTATATCCTCACACGTATACGCGCGGAAATGGCACATAAAGTTAACTCTATACTGCTACAAGGCATTATAGAAGCAGATGAGACCTTTATAGGCGGTAAGCCCCGCAAAGAAAACAAGAAAGAAGACCGAGAACCTGCTCCCCGCGGACGTGGCACAAGTAAATTACCTGTTATCGGAGCGGTTGAACGTGACGGTAACGTTGTCGCAAAGGTTATTGATACTATTAGCGGACGGACAATCCTTGATTTTATCCAATCTGTCGTAAATATCAAGGAATCTAAACTGATGACGGACGAGTTCCCCGCATATCGCCAGTTTGCAACACAAATGAGGCACGAAGTTATCAATCATCAAGAGCAATATGTAGAAGGCGATAAGCATACAAACACGATTGAAGGATTTTGGTCACTTCTCAAAAAAGCGTTCTATGGTAGCCATCACCACTATAGCGTAGAATACACCCCACTTTATGTGTTTCAGCGATGCTACGTCTATAACAACCGACACCTTGAAACTATCTTTTCGAAACTTATCAATAATAGCATGATTTTACCCAATAAGGAGGCTATTGTATGAATGAAACTTTGCAAAAAGGATTTCAAAATAACGTAAAACTAAAATTAACTAAGCCCAAATCTACTAATTGCGATAAAAAAAGACTTAGCGAGAAGCACCGTTATGAAGCGTATATCTGCCTATATGTTAAAGCACATTGGTGTCTGGTTGCTGTTCATCATTCTCCTGTGTGTGGCGTTTTGGATTCGCGTTCAGGGTGTGGATACTATTCCTGATAACCAATTCACCTCCAACGATGCCTATCTTTACTATTGGCAGGCACAGATAATCTCCGAGCATGGACACCTACCAGCACGTGACATGCACCGGTGGTTTCCCTTAGGTAGAGACCTCGGACAAACGCTAAATTTATATTCTTATGCTCTTGCTTATGCCCACAAAGCACTTGTGCTTTTGTTCCCAAACCTATCGCTGTATCAAGTGACGCTTTACGCCCCAGCCGTCTGTTTCTGCATAGGGCTCACCGCGCTCTACTTTTTCCTTTACCACACGTTCGGACTCCTCTTTGCAAGCACCGTCGGTATACTCATCGCAACGCTCCCTGGCACCATTGAACGGAGTGCTGCAGGATTCTGCGATAGAGACAGTTGGTGCTTTATGATCGGTCTCCTTGCTGTTCTCACTTATCTTGTGTCACTACAGAGGCGACACCTACACAAACGTCTACTTTGGACGCTCACGAGTGGCTTTATCGTGTTTCTCGGCGGACTCTCATGGGAAGGTTTTGGGGTTTTCCTCGGTATCATTCTGTTTATAGAACTCTGGTGCTTCCTCTCTTCAGAAACAGAGACGGATCTCTGGTATTATCTCCTGTGGATATTCACCTTTGTTCCGACACTCTTTCTTCTCTCGCCAGCATACCGGCACGGTGAAGGCTTCGCGACACATCTGTTCGCTTTTATGCTGATGCCACCCGTGGTGCTTTTTTCCATCCGATACCTCCGACAGCTCCTCATCACAAAAGCACCTTGGGCGGGGTGCCTTCGACCCCACGCCCGAAAACTTTCCTTGCTGCTGACCCTGCTGAGCCTCACCGGCGGTTTCCTCTACGTCTGGGGGCAATCGGAGACCTTCGCGCTCAGCACTGTCCCCTTGAGCGAAAATCGGTTGATGCAATCCGTTGGCGAACTGAAGGATCCAGAATACAGACAGTGGGTCTTCCGATACGGCAGCGTCTTTTTCCTCGGATGTATCGGATTCATGGTCGGCAGCATACACCGATGGGGGGCAAAGAGCCTCGTTTTCGTTTTACCGCTCGCTTTATTTACGATGACAACGTTCTTTCGGGAAAGGATCCAGGAGTGGAGTGAAGGTTCACTTGACAATACACTCCTTTTTTTTCTCTTGCAGGGACTGCCCTTGGGCTACTGCTCATGGCATGGTGGAAAGCGGAAACAACGAAAAACGAGTCGACCTGGGTCGCCGCCGCCGCATGGTTTCTCGTCTGGATTGCACTCTCACGAGATGCAATACGATACGACTTCTTTATCGGGGTACCTATCGCTTTCTTCACAGCGGCTTTCATCCAACAGCTCTCCGATATTTTGTGCACACACCTGAAGACTTCCAAAAGACCGCAAATATTGCTGAAGACTGCCACGACTGTCACGATCCTCGCACTCCTCCTCTGGTGGACTCCCGCAGGGGCACATGCCAGACGCTCCATTTTCGCAGCACGGCACATGAGATCCCCCCTGCCGGGCTATACAAACACCGAAAAGGCATTCCGGTGGATGAACACGCAACTGCCAGACACCGCTTGCGTCGCGGCCAGTTGGCAATACGGCAGCCAACTCAACGTCCTCGGCGGTGTCAAAACGATTATCGATCAAGACCACTATATACAACACTGGATCCACCTCTTTTTCCGACACGTCTTTTGTGCACCGTCCAACACAGAGGCACTTGAATTCCTTAAAACGCACCAAGCCACACACCTCATGCTCAGAACACAAGACCTCTTCCAAGCCGCAAAGACTTACTCCGCCGTGGGCAGTGATGCACACGGCGACCGAGAATTTGAATGCATACCGCTACAGATGAACACATACGAAAATGGAACGCCCTTCTTCGTGCCCGTCGACACGGAGCTGCCGTTGACCCACATCGACTTCGGCACGCGTGAAGAAAATGAGACACTCATCACCGCAACCGCAAAAATGAAAACGGGGGAAACTGTAGAGATACCTTACACGGTCTTCGTCGGAAAACAAACACGCCTGCTGCCCCAAAAATCCATTCCCCCCGAAAACGGGGGCATCCTCCTGATCTTTAACGCCCAGAAACAGTTCCATAGCGGGTATTATATACCACAAGTGGGATGGAACAGCCTCGCGGTTCGCCTCTACTTTCGCGGAGACCTGCCGGATATCTTTGTCCCCGTTTACCCCGTCGGCGAAAACGCCTCGGTTTCCGAGTTCAAAATCTATGAGATCCACTATCCCCCCGACATCCAATCCGATCCGAAATACCTCAAAACAGGGTTCCCAGAGATGGACGAGACCCTCCAACTCCGATAGACATGCTGACATACGCCACAGTACGTTTCCGTTTGTAACGCTTTAGGACTCCTTGTTGGGGGATCCAACCCAAGCCCATTTCCACTTTCAGAACGCAAACTTATCCCTATCCGCTTTTGCCTTTTCTTCATTCACAAAGGCGAGTAGGATAAAACCAAGGATAAAGAAAACCATTAATGAGATAATCGCGAGCCGCGCGGTTCCGGTGATCTGTTTAACAAATCCGAATGTAAAGGGTCCCCAGATTGCTGAAAACTTGCTAAAGACAGAAAAGAACCCGTAAAACTCGGCACTTGCATTCTCTGGAATCATCGCGCCGTAGAAAGAACGACTGAGTGCTTGTGTGCCACCAAGCACTACCCCGACAACCATTCCCAAAACAAAAAATTCTGTCGCAGTTTGGATAAAATAACCGTAGATGACGACTCCGGTCCATAGGACTAAAGAGACCATGACTGCCCGTTTTGCGCCGATATGGGTTGCAAGTTTGCCGAATATCAACGCACCGCCGATCGCAACAACTTGGACAAGCAGCAGTGTCACCATGAGTGATGTTGCAGATAAACCTAACTCTTCGGATCCGTAAATTGTCGCCATACTTGTGACTGTGTGGGCACCATCATTGTAGATCATATAGGCGATCACAAAGAGGGAGAGATGTTTGAAATGTCCTACTTTTTTGGCAGTGGCAATTGTTCGGTTGATACCGAGCGACAGATAGGCAAAAATTTTCGGTTGATTACGGTAAGCTTCTGGAAGTGCTTGCGGTGTTCTATCCTCTTTTAAATATATTAAAGTCAGCACCGTCCAGCCAGCCCACCAGATACCTGCCATTGCCATACCGATGCGTACCGCCATCACTTGGCTAATCCCGATGCTCTCATGCATAGCAACGAGGGCGAGTGAGATGCCGAACTGCAACGATCCGCCGACGTACCCGAATGCGTACCCTCTGGCAGAAACGGTATCAAGTTTGTCTTCGGAAGCGATCTGCGGTAGAAATGCATCATAGAATACGTTGCCGCCGATAAAGCAGACTTGTGTGCTGATATACAGTGCAACCGCTAACCAGACATTCCCGGGACTGCAAAAATAGAGCGAGGCCGCGAACAGGCTTCCGGAGTAGGCGAAACCGATGAGAAATCTCTTTTTCGCCGAAGAAAAGTCCGCGATGGCTCCCAACACGGGCGCGAAGAGAAAAACGAGGAGTGCAGCGCCTCCGACCATAAACCCCCAGAGTGCCGTCGCGCTGAAAGTTTGTCCGAAAAGCGCGACACCTTCTGCGGGAACAATTCCCTCTTTAAAATAGATGGGGAGCAGTGCGACACCGACCGTGGTAATATACGCAGAATTTGCCCAGTCGTACATGCACCAACCAAAGATTGATTTTTTATCGTTTTTCATAATTCTCCTGTTCGCAAAGGATAAGGCCGGGATACTTTCTGTATTTTCCCACATTCTGCGGAGAAAAGCAATAGGGTTCTTTAGAATTGTCAGTTGTCGGTGTGTGTCGCGAGTAACTTACTTCTACAAGAAAGGTGGAAGGCGGGAAGCGTGGAAAAAGATAGAGAAGTGGAAGCGCGAGGGTTCACGCGCCCACTGCCTCTACCTCATAGCACTTAGACAAGATCAAAGCGATCAAGATTCATGACTTTGTTCCACGCGGCCACGAAGTCCTGCACAAATGCTTCTTGTGCGTCATCGCATGCGTAGACTTCCGCAATGGCTCGGAGTTGGGAGTTCGAGCCGAATACAAGATCGACACGGGTGCCGGTCCACTTGAGATCGCCTGTCAAGCGATGGCGACCTTCAAACACCCCTTCGGTTGTGGCGGATGCCAGCCATTCGATGTTCATATTCAATAGGTTCACGAAGAAATCAGTCGTCAACGTCTCGGGGCGATCAGTGAAAACGCCGAGTTCGGACTGACCGACGTTTGCATTCAGGACGCGCAAGCCGCCGACGAGAACTGTCATCTCAGGCGCGGTTAGCGTCAGCATGTGCGCGCGATCCACCAGCAACTCTTCGGCTGTTCTCTCATGTCCGTTTGCGAGGTAGTTGCGAAATCCGTCGGCGGTGGGCTCAAGCACAGCAAACGATTCGACATCGGTTTGCTCCTGCAACGCGTCTGTGCGTCCCGAAGCAAAGGGAACCTCTATATCAATATCAGCGTTCTTCGCAGCTGCTTCGACCGCTGCACACCCCGCGAGAACAATCAAGTCGGCAAGTGAGACCTTCTTCCCGTCGGACCGCGACCCGTTAAATTCCGCTTGAATCTCTTCGAGGGTTTCAAGGACTTTCGTCAGTTCGGGTGGATTATTGGCTTCCCAATCTTTCTGCGGTGTGAGACGGATGCGTGCACCGTTAGCACCACCGCGCTTGTCGGTGCCGCGGAATGTCGCAGCAGATGCCCAAGCGGTTGAGACGAGTTGGGAAATAGACAGTCCTGATTCGAGGGTCTTGGTTTTTAAGGCAGCGATGTCTTGCGCCTCAATCAACACATGATCGACATCAGGGACAGGGTCTTGCCACAATTGCGGTTCCGCAGGTACCCAAGGCCCGAGACATCGTGTCCGGGGCCCCATGTCGCGGTGGGTCAACTTATACCACGCCTTCGCAAAGGCATCTGCGAACTCGTCTGGGTTTTCGTAGAAACGCCTGGAAATTTTCGCATAGCTTGGATCTGCCTTCAGAGATAGATCGGTCGTGAGCATCATGGGGGCGTGCTTCCTAGCGGTGTCGTGAGCGTCCGGCACGGTGCTTTGTGCGGATTCGTCTTTGGGAGTCCACTGCCATGCGCCCCCGGGACCTTTTACCAGTTCCCATTCGTAGTTGAACAAGTTTTCAAAGAAGTTGTTGTCCCATTTGATCGGTGCAGTGGTCCATGCACCCTCCAACCCGCTGGTGATCGTATCGCTGCCCTTGCCGGTGCCGAAGGTATTCTTCCAGCCGAGTCCTTGCTCTTCAAGGGCGGCACCTTCGGGTTCCGGGCCAACGTATGCGTTTGCATCCGCAGCACCATGGGTTTTGCCGAATGTGTGTCCGCCAGCGATGAGTGCCACCGTCTCTTCGTCGTTCATTGCCATGCGCCGGAACGTCTCTCGAATATCTCTTGCTGCAGCGACCGGGTCCGGGTTGCCGTTCGGGCCCTGCGGATTCACATAGATTAGGCCCATCTGAACGGCGCCGAGGGGTTTCTCCAGTTCTCTGTCGCCTGTGTAGCGTTCATCTCCCAGCCATGTCGTCTCTGATCCCCAATAGATGTCTTCTTCGGGTTCCCAGACATCCTCTCGTCCGCCAGCGAATCCGAGTGTCTTGAGCCCCATGGACTCAAGGGCACAGTTCCCTGTAAAAATGATCAGGTCCGCCCATGAGAGTTTCTGTCCGTATTTCTGTTTGATCGGCCAGAGCAATCGGACTGCCTTATCGAGGCTGGCATTGTCGGGCCAACTGTTCAGGGGCGCGAAGCGCAATGTGCCGGAGGCACCGCCACCACGTCCATCGTGGATGCGGTATGTGCCTGCACTGTGCCACGCCATCCGAATGAAGAGGGGACC
>RKRO01000319.1 GCA_007571355.1 Candidatus Poribacteria bacterium
GAACTTCTTCTCACCACTGGTTAATAATATTGAGCAGATGTTCCTGACAGGCGAGGCAACCTATCCGGTTGAACGCACCCTGTTGACGACAGGACTCGTTGCGGCAGGTGTTGACAGTCTCTTTGCTGAGGGGACTAAACAAGAGACACCCCATTTAGACATCGCTTATCAGCCGGCTGAGGCATCAACCTTCTGGAGGACATAAGTTATGAAACGCATCGCTGTTATCACCACTATCTATCGTTATCTATCGCATGCGCAACATTTTGCAGATCGTTTTCTTGTTGGTTATCCAAAAGAGGGCAGATGGCATCATCCGGATATGAAAGTTGCCTCTCTATACGTCGATCAGAAACCAGAAGGCGACCAGAGCGAAGACCGTGCCAGAGAATTCGGATTTTCTGTCTATCCTACCATTGCTGAAGCACTGCGGTGCGGTGGTGATAAGATTGCTGTGGATGCAGTGCTTTCGATTGGCGAACACGGTGATTATCCTACCAATGAAAAAAGTCAGGTGTTGTACCCACGGTATGAATTTTTCAAGGCGTGTGTCAAGGTCTTTGAGGCGGATGGGCGTGCTGTGCCGATCTTCAACGATAAACATCTCTCCTACAGTTTTGAAAAAGCGAAGGAGATGGTGGGCGACGGACATCGACTCGGTTTTGGCGTGCTGGCGGGTTCGTCGTTACCCGTCACGTGGCGATTGCCAGATGTCGATTTGCCGTTGGAATGTGAGATAGAAGCGGCACTCATGGTTGGTGTTGGTGGTTCGGATCCGATGGATTACCACGCCATGGAGGCGATGCAATGTATGATTGAACGCCGAAAAGGAGGCGAGACAGGGGTCGCTGCTGTTCAATTAATAGACGGTGAGGAAGTCTGGAAGGCAGGCGAAGACGGACGCTGGTCTCTGGAATTGTTAGAAGCGGCACTTTCGAGAAGTGATACGCCGTGCGGTTTGACGGATGAAGACGGTAGAACGCAAAATATGATCCGTAATGGCGAAATCTATCGGCTCGTCGAAAACCCGTCCGCCTATTTCATTGAATATAACGACGGATTAAAAGCGACACTTCTGATGCTCAACGGCGCGGTCCGAGATTACTGCTTCGCCGCGAAACTCAAGGATCAATCGGTGCCAGTGTCTACGCAGTTTTTCTTAACGCCGACACCGAATGTCACTTATTCCGCGTGTCTTATCGCCAAGATAGAGGAACTTTTTGAAACAGGGATCGCGCCGTATCCGGCAGAGCGGACATTGTTGGTGAGTGGCGCGTTGGAGAGTTGTTTGACTTCGCGCCTTCAAGGGCATGTCAGAGTAGAGACACCACATCTTAATGTTGAATACCGCGCGCCTGCAGAATCGCAGCATGCAAGGCGGTAAATGGAAAATAAAATGCCTGTGAAGGAGTATTGAAGGATACGGCATCTGTGTTTTTGTAATTCAATGAAAAATCAGTCTGATTTTTTCTATTGACATTTCTCCAGAGAGGCGTTAGATTTTAAAATGTTAGGTCTTACAATTTACGCCTTGGAACGTCAAATAAGAAACTTGCCTAACTGAACCGCAAGGAAAGAAAAAAATATGCATCCACTTGTTGAATTGAAAGTCCCGGAGGGTTCTATCGCTGTTCACTGGTTTGAACAGAGCAGTTTCGCTTTAAAGGATCCAACGGGTACGATTATCCAAATTGATCCGTATTTTCCGCGGGAACGTCCCGCGGATCGTTTTATTCATACCGAGCCACCTCTCCATGAATCGGCACTTCCAACCGATTTTGTGCTGCTAACGCACGCACACGGAGATCACACCTGCTCAGAATCCATACGCCGGATTTGGGAGACTTCGAACGCGACCCGGTTTGTTGGCCCCGAAGAGAGTACGCGTCAAATCTCAGGGGAAACGGAGGTCGCTTCAGCGAACATCTCAGAGATTCGTGCTGGAGAATCTACAACACTCAACGGTCTCACCGTACACGCTGTCTACGCGAAACCGCCTGATGGCGATGCATCCGCCGACATAGCTCCCCCGGATGTTACGCATTTGGGATACGTGATTGTTAGCAATGGCGTAACGCTTTACTTCAGTGGCGATCCAATTAACAATTTCGCAGAACATAACACGCTAATTTCAGCGGTGGCAGCACATAAACCGGACATCGGTTTCCTGACGAATCATCCGACAGAGGGTGAATTTCCGTTCTACGATGGATGCGTCAAAATGGCGACGCGGATCGGACTAAAGCATGCGGTTCCGGTGCATCGTGCATGCTTCGTTACGCGTGATTATGATCCGAATGAATGGGCATCCAACTTTCCGTCCGAAGGTCCCGAACCGCTGATTATAGAGAGAAATTCACATATCGTTTATCAAGGGAATTAGTCGTTTGCCTTAACCGGTAAATTCTATTATTTGTTTGAGGAGAAGGAGGAGTCGAATGGCTTGCAGGAATATCTCTTTAATAGGACTTACGCAATAATTTAAAAATGTGCTATACTCTCGTATTATGATGAATATCAACCTTTGTGAAAAAAGACAGCCGCTCTTAGCGGATTACTGT
>RKRO01000022.1 GCA_007571355.1 Candidatus Poribacteria bacterium
CCTCTGCTACCTCGACCCGCCCTTCAACAGCGGACGTAACTACAACATCTTTCTCGCGAACTCAAAAGCGCAGCGAAAAGCTTTCGGCGACATCTGGCATTGGGACGATACCGCCATCGCAACCCGCGACACCATCGCCAATTACAACGACAGACATCCAGAACTCATAGGTGTCATGGAAAACGTCTCAGAATGCTTGAACGGATTCGACACCCTCTTAAAAAGCAGTGGGCGACACGGTGATTCCATGCGTGCCTACCTAACCTTCATGGCACCGCGCTTGGCAGAAATCTGGCGTTTGCTGATACCCACGGGGAGCGTCTACCTGCATTGTGATCCCCATGCGAGTCACTATCTCAAATGCCTGATGGATGTTATCTTTGGGGCAAAGAATTTTAGAAACGAGATTGTTTGGTGCTATCCGCCTGGAGGGCGCGGACCTAAACTGGGATTCCATCGCAAGCATGATTCTCTTTTGTTTTATGGTAAGTCTGAAACAGAGGGGATATTGAACCGTCCATACACGGAACTTACAGAAGATGCCATGAAAAAGTTTAATAAAATAGATGAAACAGGTAGAGTTTACAAAGAGTATCCGGGGGGCAGAAGTTATTTGGATGAATCTCCGGGGCGTGCGATTCCAAGTTGGTGGTCAGATATAAATTCGCTTGGACAAACTCAATCAAAAGAACGTCTCGGCTACCCGACGCAAAAACCGATTGCCCTCTTGGAACGCATCATCAAAGCCTCTTCAAACCCAGGAGATACCGTCTTCGACCCCTTCTGCGGATGCGGAACAACTATCGATGCCGCACACGGACTCAACAGACACTGGACCGGCATCGACCTTACCGTCCTCGCATTAGAACCCATGGAACGCAGACTCCAGCAACGACACCACCTACAACCAAACCGAGATTACCATATAGAAGGATATCCCACTACACATCAAGATGCAGTCCTCCTTGCTGAACAAAACCCTAACGACTTCGCAAACTGGGCCGTCACACGATTAGGACTCTCCCCAACACCCAACAGCAACGACGGCGGGTTCGACGGCACTGGGAAGATGTTGCTTTGGGAAAACAGACACGTCGCCGAAACCGAGCAGCAAAAACTCCCTGTCATCGCAGAAGTCAAATCCGGACAGGCTCTGAACCCCAATCAGGTGCGTGCCTTCCGAACAGCCATGCAGGACGAAGCGGCTGCCATCGGCATCTTTATTACCTTATACCCCGTCACACGCGGCATGCGGACCTTAGCAGAAGCAGAAGGCTTCTTTGAACACAACGGCAAAAGGTATCCGCGTCTGCAATTCTGGCAGATCACAGACGCTTATTTCACGGATAGCACAATACCGGTAGCACTGCCCTGGCAGATTGACGAACGCCTGAAAGCTGCTCAGCACTCTGGTGTCCAGCAGACAGGCTTCGATTTTTCGAGAAAGGTGTAGGTCGGGTAGAGCGTAGCGAAACCCGACAGCACAGTAGAAGGTTGTCCCAAAATTTGCATTTTATGAACAACTTGAAAACAACCCACATCACAAAAACGCCACAAAGGCAAGCCACCACTACGATTGTGGCACCTTGAAAAGAAAAAATAAAAATCAAAATTATTCAATTGTGCACGAAAATTCCGGACGCGTAGAATGCAAGAGCGTTAGAAGTCAATGGAGCCGTGAGATGTAGTCCCGCAACATCCCAAAAAAGCATCATGAACGATTTTATGAACGTTCATGAACACCGGCACAAAACGCGATACGTCTTTTCACGATAAACCCTTGTATCAAGCGGATCCAAGGAAGATATTGATCCAAACACAGAAACCGGACGTGATTGCAACGTTCACGAGAATCTGTCCAATGTTCACGAACTGTTCATAAAATCAGTTGACACGTGTAGCATAGGAGACCGATAACTTGTGCCATCGGAATGCACACCTTTACAGGTACGGGTTGAGTTACCCAATCTCTAAGGTACCCTGCTTGTGGAAATAATTACAGGGTCTACAATAAAATTTGACAAAGCGGAAAATACGTGATATAATTAACAGTGTTAAGTTAAATAACTATGTAAAATGAAGGTGAAGCAATGGGTATTAAAGAACGGAGAGCCAGAGAAAAAGAACACTTACGACAGCAAATTCTTTCTGCGGCGCGGGAACTGTTTGTCAATGAAGGTTATGAGAACGTCTCTATGCGGAAGATTGCCAACAAAATCGAATACTCACCGACAACGATCTATCTTCATTTCAAAGATAAGGCAGAGCTTTTGGATTTCGTTTGCCAAGAAACACTCCTAAACCTGTTGAACACACTGGAGCAGTTAAAAAGTGATATAAGTGATCCCGTTGAAACGTTAAGAAAAAGTGGGCGAGTCTACATCGAGTTCGGTCTAAAATACCCGCAAGATTACAAACTCACCTTTGTTATCCGCCCACAGTTCCAGAAAGGTTTACGTCTGCAAGAAGGGTCGATTGGCAAAAAGGTGTTTGATTATTTGCGTGAAATCGTATCTGAATGCATTCGACAGAAAATATTCCGCCAAGTCGATGTCGAGAC